>NZ_DATMGA010000029.1:0-3501 GCF_035555955.1 Eoetvoesiella sp.
GGGCGGTCGCACGGGCCCTGATCGACCGCTACCGCCGGCAACCGGTTCTGGTGCTGTGCGGACCTGGCAACAACGGCGGCGACGGCTTCGTGGCGGCCCGCCATCTGGCCGATTGGGGCTGGCCCGTCACTCTGGGCCTGCTGGGGGACAAACAGGCGCTGGCCGGCGACGCGGCGCATCATGCGGCGCTTTGGAAGGGCGGCATCGAACCCATGACGCCGGCCTTGCTCGATGGCGCGGAGCTGGTCGTCGACGCGCTTTTCGGGGCGGGGCTTTCGCGGCCGCTGGAAGGGCAGGCCCTGGCTGTGATCGAGAAACTTGTCGAAAGCAAATTGCCGGTTTGCGCCGTGGATATTCCCAGCGGGGTGGACGGCGCCACCGGTCGGGTCCTGGGCATTGCGCCCAAGGCGGCGATGACGGTCACGTTTTTCCGCCGCAAGCCGGGACATGTCCTGCTGCCGGGCCGGCTGCATTGCGGACGCATCGTGCTGGCCGACATCGGCATCCCCGAAACCGTGCTCGACGCCATCGCGCCGACGGCGTTTCGCAATTCGCCGCGGCTTTGGGCGACGGAGTATCCCTGGCCGAGCCACGAATCCCATAAGTATCAGCGCGGGCATGTGCTGGTGGTGGGCGGCGAGGTCATGACCGGCGCGGCCCGCCTGTCGGCGCTGGCCGCCGCCAGGATCGGCGCGGGCCTGGTGACCGTGGCGGCGCCCGAGCCGGCCTGGGCAGTGTATGCGGCTTCGCTCACCAGCGTCATAGTGCTGCCCCTGGACGATGCCGGCGGCCTGCAGCAACTGCTTGCCGACGAGCGGCGCAATGTGATCGTGGTGGGGCCCGGCGCGGGGGTTTCCGAGGCCACGCGCCAGCATGTGCTGGCTGCGCTCGAGGTGGGCCGCGGCGTGGTGTTGGATGCCGACGGCATCACGTCGTTCCGCAAGGCGCCCCAGGAGCTGTTCTCGGCCATCAAGGGGCCGTGCGTACTGACGCCGCACGAGGGCGAGTTCGGCCGGCTGTTCGACGTGCAGGGCAGCAAGCTCGAGCGCGCGCGGGCCGCCGCCGCGCAGTGCGGCGCCGTGGTGGTCCTGAAGGGCGCCGACACCGTCGTGGCATCGCCCGACGGCCGGGCCATCGTCAACGACAACGCGCCTCCCGATCTGGCAACGGGCGGAACCGGCGATGTTTTGACGGGGTTCATCGCCGGCCTGATGGCCCAGGGCATGGAGTCGTTCCTGGCCGCGGCGGCGGCCGTCTGGCTGCACGGCCGCGTGGCGAAGCGGTTCGGCCCGGGGCTGATCGCCGAAGACCTGCCCGCCACTTTGCCGCAGGTGCTGCAGCAGTTGAAGCTGGTGGTCGTGTAGGGCGGTTTGCCTGCAATGCGCCCGCGATGCGGCCGGCGGTTCCCGGCTGTATCGCGGGCGCGGTTCTTCGGTTCTTCGTTAGTGTGAAAAAAGTATGGGCACGGTCATGGACTGCATGAGGGTCTTGGACGTGCCGCCCAGTATCCATTCGCGGATGCGGCTGCGGTTGTAGGCGCCCATGACGATCAGGTCGCAGCCGTGGTCGGTGGCCGAATTGAGGATGGTGTTGCCGATGCCGTAGTTCAGGCTTTCCTTTTTGATGACCTCGGGCGCCGGATAGCGGCGGGATGCGCAGTAGGCGTTCAGGTCCTGGGGCGTGATGTCCTGGGCCTGCATTTGCTCCAGGTTCTCGTCCACCTTCAGCACCACCAGGTGCTTTGCCTCGGTCAGGATGGGGCCGGCGTCGGCCAGGGCGCGCGCGGCGCGCCGGCCGTTGTCCCAGCAGAAAAGCACGCGCCGCCCGATGGGGCTGAGGTGGCCGATGTAGGGAATCATGAGCACCGGCCGGCCGGCCGAGGTGATGACCGACTCGGCAATATTGGGCCGCTGGCTGGGCGCGGTGTTCACGCCGCCGGTCTGGCTCATGACGAGGACGTCGCAATAGCGCGCATGCAGGGCCAGGACTTCTTCGGTGGGGCCCTGCGGGGCGCGGTAGCTGGCCTTGACGCCGGCGGCGGCCGCCGCCTTCAGGAAATTGTCGCGGATTTCGGCCATTTCGTCGCTGACGTGGGTGCGCATGAGGCTGGCCACCTGGCTGGGCACCGCGGTTTCGTCGCGCAGGTACTGGTTGGCGACCGGCGAGGAATAGATGCCCACGAGTTCGGCATTGTGTTCCGAGGCAAGCTGGATGGTGGCGTCCAGGCGCAACTGATGGTTGCGGTCTTTGGTCAGGTCAAGGGCTATACGGCCTAGCATGGCAGTCTCCTGTTGAAGGTAGAGTTTTGTGGCGGTACTGCGTACAAAAGCGATGCTGTGATGCGTATACGGTGATTCTAGGTGTGTTCCACGGCCGAATGATTGATTTAGCGCAATGCCCGGCGAACTATCCCGGCCGCCGGCGTTACACTTGGGGCTTGTTTCGGCGCCCATGTTGCGGCTTTGCGGTTTCAATTCAGGAAAAACATGTCCGACGTCATTGCTCTGGTTTTCGATTTCGATGATACTCTGGCTCCCGACAGCACGACGGGTTTTTTATCCGAACTGGGCGTCGACGCGGGGCATTTCTGGTCGCAGGAAGTGGGGCCGCTGCTGTCCCAGCACGATTGGGATCCGGTTCCGGCCTATTTGTACCAGATGATAGAACTGTCGCGTTCCGGACGTCACGGGCCAATCACCCAGGAGCGCCTGGCGCAATGGGGGCGGCGCCTGCCGCTGCATGATGGTGTCGATACGCTGTTCAGCCGCCTGCGGGCCCTGGTCAAGGCCCAGCATCCCCAGGTGCAGATCGAGTTCTATCTTATTTCCAGCGGCATCGGCGACGTGGTGCGCAATACGCCCATCGCCCACGAGTTCACCGACATCTGGGCCTCCGAATTCATGTACGGCCCGGATGGCGGCATTCATTTTCCGCGCCGCATCGTCAGTTTCACCGACAAGACCCGCTATTTGTTCCATATTCAAAAAGGCATCGTGGGCCAGGCCTCGCGCAACAAGCCTTTCGAGGTCAACAAGAAAGTCGAGCAGGACAAGCTTCGCGTGCCGTTCCAGCAGATGATCTTCGTGGGCGACGGCTATACCGACATCCCGTGTTTTTCCCTTATCCGCAAATCCGGCGGCGTGGCCTTTGGAGTCTGGGATCCGCGCCACAAGGACAAGCGCAGCCGGGCCTGGGGGTTCATCCAGGAAGGCCGGGTTTCCAACCTCAACCAGGCCCGCTACGATGAGCACGCCGAGCTCTACCAATGGCTGGAAGAGGCGGTCGAAAGCCTGGCTGGCCGCATTTCGCTCAATTCGCGCATTTATGGCGGCTGACGTGCATTCGGGCGCGCCGCCTGACGAAGGCGCCGGCAGCCTGGCTGGCGATGCTGATGGCCGGGTCTGCCAGGAGCCGTTCGGCGAGGCCGATGTTGCGGCCATGCGAGCAGCGCTGGAGCAGGCGGAGCTGGCCTGGAAGCTCGGCGAGGTTCCGGTGGGGGCC
>NZ_DATMGA010000030.1:0-38702 GCF_035555955.1 Eoetvoesiella sp.
CCGTTCCTCTGCATACATCTTTTTAAGCCGGGCGTTCTCCGCCTCCAGCTCCTTCATGCGTGACATTAGGCCTGCATCCATGCCGCCGTACTTGGCGCGCCATTTATAGAACGTAGCGCTGCTCATACCGTGCTCTCGGCATAGCTCTGGCACCGGTGTGCCAGCTTCGGACTGCTTGAGGATGGCAATAATCTGACTGTCGGTAAAGCGTGAGGTCTTCATGCAAAATTTCCTGAATACTGCTGTTAGAAAATTCTACCTTTAAGACCGTTCCTTTTCTGGGGGGATTACCGGTTCATGCGAAACAGGCAGGCAGAGCCATTAGGAATAATTTTGTTCATGGATTCATCCACCACCCGGCAGGCGAAAAGGTTTTTACCAGCCACTACTCCTTGCGGCACCGCAACCCAGTTTTCATGCTCGACATGCTGAAGCTCGCTAAAGCCACCCGCTGCGGCCTGCAAGTCGTAAACAGGAACGGCATTGACGTACGGCACTAGCTTTGCAATTGGCTTGATGAGCTTGTCGACAACCGGCTGGCGCATGGGTATGTGTTGCTTCAGATAATCGCGAAGGCCCTCGTCGCAAGCGTAAACAAAAGTGCCCCTTATACCGCGCAACATGATGGTTTTGTAAATATTGAGTATGTACTGCTTCAACTCGGCTGGGTTTTTGACGGTTTGCTTGCCGTTGCGATCGAAATAGCTGTCCTTATCAATGAAAATTTGGCCGAGCGCTTTGTCATAGCGGATTTCTTTGCCGAAAATAAGGCCTGTGTAGTTAAGATCATAGCCTTGGGTGGTATGGATGCAGCCGACTTCGTATTCAGCGTTCGGCGAATTGACCCAGCCATTTTCGATGCTATTCCAGCGTAACTGAACATTGCCGATTTCAATGTCGTGCAGGCTCGAATTCTTTTTTGAGCGCCACGGCCATGCATAACCGGCGACCAGGCGCGACAGGTCGTAGTGTTGATTCTTCTCGCGAATTTCCGCAATCAGTTCCGATATATCGTCGAACAACAGGAATTCGTACTTTCTCGATCTGAACACGTTATTCGCTACCAAGCGTGTGTTCAGAAGGTCGTCGATGAATTGCACATAATGCTGCCCTCCCCGGACACGAAACTGGGACACCAGTGTCATTACCCTTGAGCCAGGCGACGACATGATTGCCTGAAAATCGGCGGCATTGGCGTCGGAAGGTTTGATGGATTGGTCCGGGTCATAGAAGAACACCGCCTTATCCGACTGCTGCTTTACCCAATCGACCTCGCTGCAGGTGTATTTATCGAGCCCAAGCGCCTTACATGCCTTATCAAAAGCTCCGTAGTATGCACCCAAATTGACACGCTTACGTAATCTATGTGACTCGTCAATCAGCACAATGTCGTAATAGTTCCGCGCCAGCTCCGAAGGGCTGATAACCATATCCGCGCTCAGGCCAGCCACGTTTCTAAAGGCATCTTTCAGGGTGCCTCTGAACGATGTCATCGGCACAACCAGCGCCATACGAGGCTTTACGTAGCGTTGTTTAAGTTGCGCTAACAGCTCGCGCAGCTCGTTTTCCTCTTCGGAAAACTCTTGCAGACTCAGGTCGGCATCGTCGGAATGAAGAAGCTTGAAAAGGAAGATGGCTAGAACCGACTTTCCAGTTCCCGCACCACCTTCGACCACAATGTTCTTCAAGCCAGGATCCAGCAATGCGCGCATGATTTCCATCAAGCCTTGCCGCTGGTCGAATGACAAGGATTTATAAGGCGAATATTTGAATACATCGGAATTATCGATGACTTCGAGCGAACGTTCCGCAACGCCTTGCGCCCGCAGTTTGTCCCAGGTTTCACGAAAAATCTGCGAGTACAGTTCGTCTTTCTGATAATAATTGTGATCGACCAGACCCAGGTTGCCATTCAACAGATTGAAACGGCCGTCGGCAGCCATGTATTTAATAAGCCCCGATTCGATATCCAGGGTCGCTGACTTGTTGAACCTCTCACTGCTTATCAGATGCACCGTGGTCAGCTTCTTTTTGTGCGGGTGCTTTAGATGCGTACCCAACCGAGTAAGCGTATCGGTGGTTTCGCCAACATAGGCATGGCGGGTGGCGCCGTCACTGAGTATATAAACCAGCGGCCAATTATTGCTGGCGTAGGCGTTGGCCTTTATGCCGTCCAAGGTGTCAGACGAAAACCCGTATTGATTTACTTCGACAAGATGCGGTGCGCTCATAGTTCAGTGTATTTCTTGGCGCTACCCTTGGCCTTGTCTACCGGGTATTTGGCTTCGTTACGCTCGATTTTTTCCAGGACGATTTTTTGCACATCAAAGCCATAAGCATCCGATAGCAACAAAGCATAAGCCAGGACATCCGCCAGTTCTTCTTTTACTTTTTCAGTGTCGGCATCTTCGGGCGCCTTCCAGAGAAAAGCTTCCAGCAACTCGCCGGCTTCGATGCTCAGGGCCACAGCCAAATCTTTGGGGTTATGAAACTGTTTCCAGTCGCGATCGTCGCGAAACCGGCGCAACCTTTGTATGACTTGATCCATTTCCTGACCTATTCTGACTTACCTTATTGGAGGAAATAGTAACTTGCCTGACTGCAAGCTGCACTGGATAGCTCCCCCGGCGCCAGCATGAAGGGTGTCCCGCTCCTCTCAGAACGTCGTTTCAGAGCGGCCCAGGACAACGTCACCCCTTGCCTGGCCGATTCGCACAACTAACCATCAACCGCAGCAAAAATTGACAGCAAGGCAAAAACCCACCACAATCACCGCATGAATTACGGTGAATATATCTGGCAATCGCCGCATTGGCCTGGCTGGAAATACGATCTCTCTGCCTTGGCGGAGCCCTTGGCATCGGTCAGCCGTACCCAAGGGATGCTCCTTGGCCGCCTGGCGGATATAGGTATGGCCCTGCGTGATGAGGCCTGCCTCTTCGCGTTAACGGAAGATGTCATCCAAACCAGCGCCATCGAAGGCGAAACGCTGCAAGCAGCCTCTGTTCGATCCTCAGTCGCTCGTCGTCTGGGTGTGGACATCGGCGCCCTAGCCCCCGTGGATCGCCACGTAGACGGTGTCGTGGACATGGTATTGGACGCGACCAATAATGCGGCTGCTCCACTGACCATTGAGCGTCTGCTTGGCTGGCATGCCGCACTATTTCCGACCGGCTACTCGGGGCTGAGCCGCATTCACGTTGGCCGTTGGCGCGATGACTCCATGGGCCCAATGCAGGTGATTTCTGGCTCGATTGGCCGTGAGAAGGTTCACTTCGAAGCTCCTCCGGCTGATCGGCTGCCCGCGGAGATAAATGTTTTCCTGGCCTGGTTGAATGACGCGCGGGCCAACCATCCCCATCTACTACGTGCCGGCCTGGGACACTTATGGTTCGTCACGCTGCATCCTTTTGATGACGGCAATGGCCGGATTGCCCGCGCCATCGGCGATCTACTCCTGGCACGAGCGGATGGAAGCACACAACGGTTCTATAGTCTCTCCGCGCAAATTCAGCGAGAGCGGAACGCCTATTATGACGTTCTTGAGCGTACACAAAAGGGCGACATGGACGTGACAAGGTGGCTGCAATGGTTCTTGGCAACCTTGTTAAAAGCTGTGGAACAGGCCCACGGTGCGCTGGATCAGGTGCTGTCCAAGGCGAAGTTCTGGCAACAAGCCTCGACCATTCCGATGAACGAACGGCAGATCAAGGTGCTGAATCGACTGTTGGATGGGTATGAAGGAAAGCTGACCACTAGTAAATGGGCAGCCCTCGCCAAGTGTTCCAATGACACTGCCCTACGCGACATCACAGGGTTGCTCCAACAAGGGGTGCTTCATAAATCGACAGCAGGCGGCCGCAGCACAAGCTACGAAGTAAATCGCAAGATGCTGGCCACCCCGCTACCTCTCCCGCAACCGTAGCGTCATAAACACCCCCAGCCCTGCCGCGGCGGCCCCAATAAAAAACACCTGAGCGTGCCCAAAATGATCCGCAATCCAGCCCGCCACCGGTCCGGTGGCGCCATAGGCCAGGTCCTGGAACGCGGCGAAGCCGCCGATGGCGGTTCCGCGCAGGTGGGCGGGCACTCGCTTGACCGCTTCGAGTCCCATAGCCGGAAACACCATGGAGCAGCCCATGCCGGTCAATAGTGCTCCCGCCAGGGCCACGGTTGGATTGGGTGCTAGCCACAGCAGAGCTTGGCCGATGGCTTCCACCAGCAGCGATGCCAGTGCCACGGGAACTCCGCCGATTCGATCCGGCAGGGTGCCGCACAGCAGCCGCATCACCACGAAGCCAACGCCGAAGCACGTCAGGCCATAGCCTGCGCCATGCCATCCTTTGGCAAGAAAATACAGGGGAAGGAAAGCGCCGAGCGCGGCGAAGCCTATGCCTTGCAGGCCGACCACGGTGCCGGGCTTCCAGATCAGCCCGATGACCTGCGCGAACGGCGGGCGTTGGCCCGACTGCGCAAGAACGACGGGCGCGACCCACCACGACATCAACGCGCCGAGCAGCGGCAAGGCGGCGCAAATTACCATGAGGCCGACAAAGCCGCTATGCTGCAGCAGCCACAGCCCCAGCGGACCGCCTACGGCAAACGCGCCATACATGCCCATGCCGGCCATCGCCATCACCAGGCCGGAGCGTGCCGGCCCCATCATGGCCATGCACCAGGCAAGCACGCCGACCAGGGTAAGGCTTTCGCCCAGCCCCAACAGCAGCCGGCCGGCAAGCAAAATGACGTACGATGCAGTGCCTGCTCCCAGCGCTGGCAAGGACGATGCCAGGCACAGCAGCGCGGCCAGCGTGTACACGGCTAGGCCCGCCAGCATGCTGGTCTTGCCGCCTCGCATATCCGCCAGACGCCCGGCCCAACCGCGGCTGAGAATGGTAGAAAGGAAGGCGATGCCCACGGCCAGGCCGGAAGCGACGTTGTCCATGCCCAGGGTGCGCGAGACATGCACGGCCACGGCAGGCATGGACATGGCTACGGCCAGATAGGAAAAGAATAACGCCAGGGTCATCCAGACCAGACGGCGTAAAGAAGAATCCCGCAAAATGTTCGACATTAAATGTGCCGCTCCTTCAAGGCGGCATCAAAACGATAGGCAAGCGAGATGAGTAGTGGAGCAACACCAACGCACATCGCCAGCCGGCGCAAGTGCCGCTGGTAATGCGTTGGTTAACGTAAACGCTTACGGCTGCCTTCGAGGAAGAAAACCCCGGCGAGAGACAACGGCAACAGCATACCGTATTCCGCCGTCGCGAGAAAGTAGCTAAGGTGACTCGCCGCCGACCAACCCAGCAAAACGCGCCATATCGATGTTTCCGCCGCTCAGGATCACGCCGATGCGTTTTCCCTTCAGTCTGTCCTTCATCCGCCGGGCGGCAGCGAATCCCAGGCAGCCGGTCGGCTCGACAATGATCTTCATGCGGGTGGCGATGAAGGCCATGCAGTCGATAAGTTCGGTATCCGAAGCGGTCAGGATGTCGTTGACGTCCCGCTGGATGATGGGGAACGTCAGATTGCCCAGATGCTGTGTTTGCGCGCCGTCGGCGATGGTCTTGGGCGTGTCGATATGTACGATGGCGCCCGTGCGGAGCGAGCGCTGGCCGTCGTTGCCCGCCTCGGGCTCGACACCGTATAGCTGACAGTCGGGCGCCAGCGCCCGGGCGGCCAACGCGCAGCCCGAAAGCAGGCCGCCGCCGCCCAACGGCACGAAAAGGGCATCCAGCGGGCCAAGCTCTTCGAACAGCTCTTTGGCCACCGTGCCTTGGCCGCAGAGCACGTCGGGGTGGTCGTAAGGTGGGATCAGTGTCAGGCCGTGTTTTTCCGCCAGCTCCCGGCCGATCTGCTCGCGATCCTGCGTGTAGCGGTCGTAGACCACCACATTGCCACCATAGCCTTTGGTGGCAGCCATCTTGCCTGCCGGCGCATCGTGCGGCATGACAATGGTGGCGGGAATATCCAGAAGCCTGGCCGAAAGCGCAACTGCTTGCGCATGGTTGCCGGAGGAAAAGGCGACAACCCCAGCCTTGCGCTGTTCAGGAGTGAGCCTCGACAAGGCATTGAAGCCCCCGCGGAACTTGAACGCCCCCATCCTCTGTAAGTTCTCGCACTTGAAAAAAACGCTGGCGCCGAAGTCTTCGTCGACCGTGCGCGAAGTCATCACGGGAGTCTTGTGGGCGTAGCCCCGAATACGTTCAGACGCCGCCGCCACATCGTCGAAAGTGGGAAGGTTGATCATTGAAATCCTTTTTCGGCCGGCTTGCCGAGATAATACAATGCCGGCGCCTACACCGGCCAAGCAGTTGCGCATCCACGCCGCGGCAGCTATCGTCACATCTGCTTGATCGCATAGGAGAATCTGCCATGCAGCTTGTCGTGATCGTTTTGCTGATGGCAGTCCTGCCTGTTATTTCAATTATTCTGGACGTCACCGCCGGCCAGGCGGAACTGGTTGATGCGCTGGGCACCTGGTTCGTGTTCTGGGGCATGGGGTGGCGCCTTGCTGTTGCAGCAGTGCACCAAATGCTGCGGCCGGGTTTTACCGCGAAACGAATTTTTGAAATCCATGACCCCGAGGCAAGCAAGCTTGTGCTGGAGATTGGCTTTGGCAATCTTGCGCTGGGAGTCCCGGCCATCGCGAGCCTTTACTTCCCGGCCTGGGTGCCGGCTGTAGCTCTGGCGGGCTGTATCTTCTTTGGGCTGGCGGGCATCCAGCATGTCAGAAACAAAGCCTCCACCGGCGCGGAAATCGCGGCCATGGTCTCGGACCTTGGCATCGCGGCGGTCTTGGCCATTTATCTTCTCTGGCACGGCCTATTAACCTAGAATCGGAAGAAATCAATGTCCAACTCGAACAACATCGCCGTCATCGCAAACCGTGAAGGCCTGGATTCCCAGGCTCTTTTGTCGGACGCTGTTGCCGCATGGCGTAACGCGGGCATAAAAGTCGCCGGTGTTCTCGCCGAGAACAATACCGAGGAAGGCATGTGCAGCGCGGGGTTCGTGCGCGATCTTGCATCGGGGAAGGAATTCTCCATCCAGCTCGACACTCCGCCGGCCGACAGCGACTGCCATCTCGATGCAACAGGGCTGGAAAGCGCCGCCGCCGATCTGCTAGCACAAATAGCGCAAGCCGATGTCGTGGTTTTGAGCAAGTTCGGCAAGCTGGAAGCTTCGCAAGGGGGGCTTTGGCCGGTGTTCCAGGCGGCCATTGCGGCGGGCAAGCCGCTGTTGACAACCGTTTCATCCAAGCATCGCGAAGCGTGGAATGCAGTCGCCCCAAAGGCGGCCTGGCTCGAGGGCGATAAAGAATCCGTTGCTCAATGGTGGCGTGCGGCTAAAGCCTAAGCCAAAGCCATCTTTCCCGCCTGTTCGTCGAACTTAGCTGGCAAGCCCCACGCCCGGCATGAAAATAAGATCGGTCACGCCAAAATCCACGCCTTGCCGCGACAAGGCTGCCGTTATCTGGCCTCGATGATGGGTTTGATGGTTGAAGAAGTGGATGATGGTCTGGGCGAAATCCACGTCCCGGGCGGCATTCTGGGACACGCTGATGTAATGCAGCCGGTCGGGCGGAGGCGACGAGACCAGCCCCTCCACCCAATGCTCGATGTCGCCGTCGGTGATTTCTCGCGCCTTTTTCAGGCCTTCGAAATCGGCGAACAGCTCGTCGTCGAGGTTGACCGCGGCGACGGGCGCGCCGGTGAATCGGGCCAGCCACATTTGGTCGCAGAGCAGCAGGTGATTCAAGGTACGGTGTACGGAACCGAAGAACAGGCCGCAATCCGCCTTGCGCTGCGCATCGTCAAGAGGCGCAACGGCAGCGTAAAGCTTGGTGTTCATCCAGCGGTTGTAGCGGGCCATGGTGGCGGCGTAGTTGGCTAGATCGAGTTTCATGGAACCCCTTTGATGTTGATTCGCGCCTCTGCCGGCGGCGAGGCTCTATCTGAAAGACGCATTGATGAATGACGGCAGCTACCCGGGACGATACATGGCGGTGGTATCTCCACCCACGAAACGGGCCCGCGGGCGCAACATATACCCTTGGGTTCGCTGTTCCAGAGCATGTGCGATCCAGCCGGCGGATCGGCTGATTATCCATAGCGCGGATGCCGCGCCCGAGGGCATGCCCAGCGCTCTGGCGAACACGACCAAAGCCACGGCAATGCCCGGCAACACGGCGCTTTCTGTTCTTGCCTGCTCTAGAAATCGAAGCACCATCGGCACCTTGGGATCGGTCGGCTTCAGCCTGGATACCAGTTCCAGCAGGTAGTCGGCGCGGGGATCGCCGCTTGGGTAAAGCGGGTGGTTGAAGCCGAACAAGGTCGTGCCGCGCTGCTTGACCAGGGCGTGCATTTCGTTCCAATTACGCTTTGAAAGCGGGTGGAACACATGCTCGTCGACCGCGAAGGTGGCGGCAACGGTGGCGGATCCGGCGTGCGCGCACAAGGCGGCGCCGACGCAGCAATACAGGTCGCTGTGGGTGGAGGCGGCGATGCGCGCGGCAAATGTGGCGCTGGCCAGTTCATGATCGGCAAGCACGATAAGCATTTCATCGATGGCGGCTACGGCTCCGGCCGACGGCTTGCAGGCGGCGGCCCCGAGAACCTGGGCAGCGATGGATTCGCCTTCCCGGCGAGGAAAGAAACGGCCATGTGAAGACAGAAAGCCCATGCACCCGGCCACGGTCTGGATGATGAGACGTTCAGGTTCCGCACCCTCTCCGGCCAGCTCTGTAGCGCCGCGGCCCTGCATGCCCAGCGACAAGACGGCCCTGGTAACGGCTTTGCTGAAATCGGCGGCCTCGATACCTTTACCCATCGACTTCAACGTTTTCAGGGTATCGACCGGGGTTTCTACCCGGGGCCAGGCTCCCGCCGCGGGCTGCCATAAGCCGGTAAACAGAAGGTGGGCCACGGCCTCGAACGAAGCGCCGGAACGCGCAAGCTCGATGGCTTTGCGATTGCGGTAGCAAGGTCCGGAGGAGTCAAGGCAGGTGATGCTTGTGCTGGCTACCGGTTCACCCCATCGCAGGGCTTTGGCGGCGGCATCGGCTGTTACGGGCTGGCCGGGGCGCCGGGCCTTGAGCCTGTCGACGTCTTCTTGCAGATACATGCTGCGGCGCTGGTCACGGTCCTTGATTCGCCGCAGCAGGCCCCGGCTGACATAGGAGTAAAGCGTTGCAGGCTTGATTTGCAGTGCCCGAATGGCTTCTTCGCGCGTTACATAATCAGGGTTATCCATTTATATTGATTCTATTAATCGATATTGATTACCGATTTTATAACCGATAAAGTGATTACACCTAGCGCGACTTGAATAGCGGCCTACCTCGGCAATATGCAGTCGTCATTTCGCCGGCATGCCATCCCGGTCAGCCCAGGAATTCCCATATTCAGGGCCAACCGCATGGAACTACATCAACAACATTGAAGGATCGAGACATGAACCCCACTACGGAACACAACCCCGAAAACAGCGCCTTGCCGAAACAGGCGGCAGGCGGCGGCGTAACTTGGCATGTTGATGATATAGACTGGACTCCGCTGACGGGAATATTCATCCGGAAAGCAGGCTACAAGACCGTTGTGCCACCGGAATTTACCAATAATGCCTACAGCATCGAATTGACGACCGTCGGCGCGGGCGGCGCTTCGCCCAGGCACGTCGAGCCGTGGGCTCATGTGTTTTATATTCTTTCAGGCCACGGGGAGGTAACAGTCGAAGACGAAGTCAAGGAAGTCCGCGCGGGGTCTGTGAGCCCCATCGCGGCCGGCCAGGCGCATTCGTTTCGTAACACCGGCGCGGACCCGCTGGAAATGCTGGTGATTTATCATCCTCCCCGCACGCGCAAGATTTGACTGCCGTACGTTCGCTATCTTTGCAACCGGGACGCTGGCGAAGGCCACAACGGCATATGGCGCCTGCATCTATCCCGCTGATTGGCGATAATGCTACATGCCCATCACACCAATAAAACTATGCTGAACATTCTGGAGGCTGACGGCGTGCGCACCCTGCATTTCGGCTCGTCCGCCGTGCAAGGCGCCATGCGCATCGACCAGCCGGACGACATCGAACTGGAATATGTCCAGCAAATGATGATGTGGCTGCTGTTTCGCGACGACGCCGCGCACATTGCTCAGCTCGGTCTGGGCGCGGCGGCGCTGACCAAATTCTGCTATCGCCGCCTTGCTCCGGCCACGGTCACCGCGGTCGAGCTTGATCCAGGCGTCATCGATATCTGCCGTACTCACTTCGCGCTGCCGCCCGACGATGAACGGCTAAACGTACTGAACATGAATGCCCTGGATTATGTGATGGACTTTTCCCGTCGCCGTTCAATCGACATTCTTCAAGTCGATTTGTACGATGCGCAAGCGAAAGGCCCTTTGCTGAGCACCGACGCCTTCTACGCCGCATGCGCCAACTGCTTGACCGCCAAGGGCATGATGACCGTGAACGTGTATTGCGACTGGCCGGATCATCTGCAGCATATCCAGATGATGGCGAATGCCTTCGAGGCGGTAGCGTGGCTGCCTGAAGTCCACGACGGCAATATGGTGGCGATCGCATTCAAGCAGCCGCCCTCGGTCGATTTTGACGACCTCTATGCACGCGCCGCGGAAATACGCGCAACGCTGGGCCTGGCGGCAGAAACCTGGGTCGCCGGCCTGCATAGCTGGATGAGCCGGGACATGGAACACTCTTAACGGCTGCTACATGCCTGGTGCATCCCCTGGGCTTTCCGGGCGGCACTCACCATAGATCCGAGCGTGGTTGCAATGTCAATGGGCACGCCAACCGGCACCCTGCCCACTTCCCTCATTTCCCCTCCTAGTGAAATCCCTAACCTCAATTGTCATCGCCCCGACAGATGATGCCGGCGGCCCTGCCTACACTGCTCTCACAACAATTATCAAACTATTCCAACCACTGGAGAGACAAGGGTAGCCCATGGATATTGATCTTGCCGAACTGGCGTCCTTGGTGGCGCTGCTTAAAGAGGCCGACTTCACGGAGTTTCGCTACGACAAAGGGGAAACACATATCGTGGTGCGTCGCGGCGCCGTCGAAGCCGAGGCCGTGAGGCCGTCTTCGGCAGCCCCGGCGGCGCACATCGCGCCGACCACGCCGGCTCCTCTCGCAGCGCAGCCAATCGCACCAGGCGACACTCAAAAAAGCAAGCCGTCCGCATCCGGTATTGCCCGCAACCCGGTGCCAGGCGCGAAGGTCATCACGGCCCCCATGCTGGGTACGTTTTATGGCGCCCCAAAGCCCGGCGAACCGCCTTTTGTTCATATCGGTGACGCTGTCGGCCCGGATTCCGTGGTGTGCATAGTAGAAGTCATGAAGCTGATGAACTCGGTAAGTGCGGAGGTCAGCGGCACTATTGTGGCCATCCACGCCGAGAACGGCGAACTTGTAGAGTTTGGCCAGCCCCTGTTCAGCGTTCAGGAATCGAGCGCGTCATGACCGCAGCCAAGCCTCGCAAGGTATTCGTCGCCAACCGCGGCGAGATCGCGCTTCGCATCATTGAAGCTTGCGACCGCCTGGGCATTGACACCGTCCTGGGCGTATCGGCCTTCGACAAGAACTCGTTGCCCGCGCGACGGGCCGGGCAAACGGTGGTGCTGGGGCCATCTCATGCTTCAGAAAGCTATCTGAATGTCGATGCCGTGGTGCATGCGGCGGTGGCCACCGGTTGCACGGCGCTGCACCCGGGCTACGGCTTTTTGTCGGAGCGTGTCTCCCTCGCCCAAGCCTGCGCCGATAACGACCTGATCTTCATCGGCCCGCAGCCCGAACACCTTGATATCCTGGGCGATAAGCTCAGTGCGCGCCGTGTTGCACAAGCGGCCGGCGTGCCGGTTTCGCCGGGCGGACCCACCACTTCAGGTGAAGAGGCGCTGGCGCTGGCCGGCCAGATCGGCTACCCGGTACTGGTCAAGGCGGCTTTTGGCGGCGGCGGGCGCGGGATGAAGCTGGTGCATGACGCCAAGGATCTGGTCGCGGCGTGGGAACTGGCCGCTTCCGAAGCCCAGGCCGCCTTCGGCGACGGTACCGTGTTTGTCGAACGCTTCGTGGCGGACGCAAAGCACGTTGAGGTGCAGATTCTCGGCGACCGGCACGGCAATCACATCCATCTGGCAGAGCGCGAATGCTCCGTGCAGTACCGTTACCAGAAAATGCTGGAAGAAGCCCCGTGCACCGCTCTGGAGGAATCGGCCCGGCACACCCTGCATGGCTATGCCCTCAGCCTGGCCAGGCAAATCAACTACGTCAGCCTGGGAACGATCGAATTCCTCTATGACGTGCAGCGCAACGCCTGGTGCTTTCTTGAAGTGAATCCGCGGGTGCAGGTCGAGCACCCGGTCACCGAGTCGGTTACGGGGGTCGACCTGGTGCGCGAGCAAATACTGGTGGCGTTTGGTGAACCGCTATCACTGCGCCAGGAAGACATCCGGGTCGACGGCCACGCCATCGAATTACGCCTGACGGCACAAGATGCGCATCGGGGGCTGGCGCCGTCACCGGGCACGCTGACGCGCTGGCGCCCTGCACCGCTGGGAGGCATCCGGCTGGACACCCACCTGTATGAAAACTACCGGTTCCCGCCGCATTACGATGCCTTGATGGCGAAAATCATTGCCTGGGGCCCGGATCGCGCGGCGGCCCTGCAACGCCTGGAGCAAGCACTGGAGCGACTGGAAATCGAAGGGCCACGCACCAACCTGCCGCTGCTGCAGCGCCTGCTCAAGACCCCGGAAGTCGTCAAAAACAACGTGACGACGCGCTGGCTCGAAGACGCCCTGCCGCGGCTCATGGAGGATCCGAGATGACCGATGTAAGACTGATCGATGTAAGCCTGCGTGACGGCAACCAGAGCATCTGGGGGGCGGTGGGCGTACGCACCGGCACGATAGAACGCGTGGCGCCCCATATCAATGCTGCCAAGTACTACGCCGCCGAGGCGGCCACCAGCACCATGTTCGCCACGGCGGTACGCTACCACCGCGAAGATCCCTGGGATCGCCTGGATGCCCTGCGCAAGGCTGCGCCCGATACCATGCTGGGTTTCCTGACCACAGGCAAGCGCTTCATCACCTTCTCGCGCACGCCATCCAACCTGTTCAAGCTGGCCTTCGAACTGCTGCGCCGCCACGGTGTGACCCGCCTGTGGGTGATAGACCCCATGCACGATATGGAAGCAGCCATGTCTACCGCCCGATTGGCCAAAGAAGCGGGGTTCGAAGAAATCATCGGCGGGCTGTGCTATACGATCAGCCCGGTGCATACCGATGCCTATTTCACCGAGAAAATCGCCCAGTTCGACAACTGCGATGCCATTGACTCCATCTACATCAAGGACCCCGCCGGCCTGCTGACACCCGAGCGCCTGCAGACGCTGGTTCCCAGCCTTCGCCGCGGCCTGAAAAACAAAGTCATCGACGAGCTTCACACCCACTGCAATACCGGCCTGGCGCCGCTGACCCTGCTGACCGGCGCCGACCTGGGCTTGCATCGTCTGCACTGCGCCTTGCCGCCGCTTGCCGAAGGCGCATCGCACGCGTCGGCCATGCAGCTGGTTCATAATCTGCGGGCGCGCGGCCACACGGTCGATGTCGATCTCGATGCCATGCAGAAGGCTTCCGATCTACTGATGCGCGAGGCCAGATTGCGCAACCTGCCCGAAGGCAAACCGCTGTTGTACGACGAAGCGTACTACCGCCACACATTGCCCGGCGGCGTACTCAGCACCACGGCGCGCCAGCTGCGTGAAATGGGCAAAGAGCACCTGATGCCGGCCGTCGTTGAAGAGGCGCAGCAAGTCAGGGCCGACCTTGGGTGGCCCATTGTGGTTACCCCGTTTGCCCAATACATCGTGACGCAAGCGGCTTTGAACGTCATGGCCCAGGAACGCTATCAGCGCATCAGCGATGAAGTCGTCGACATGCTGCTGGGCGACTGGGGGCCGATGCCCGGCCCTATCGATCCGGATCTTCTGGACCGCGTTCATGAGCTGCCCAGGGCTCGACAACGCGCCACGCGTGCTGAACAGGAAGCCCCCTCGCTCGAAGAGTTGCGTCACCGCTTCGGGGGCAGCCTGACCGACGAAGACTTGCTGCTGCGCGCCGTTATGCCCGGGGAACAGATGGACGCCATGATCGTTGACCGCGACAGCCGCCGGCGCGCGCGCGCCGGTGGCGCTGACCTGGGCTTGCGTGAGCTTGCCGCAGCCCTGAGCGACCCGCAGCGCCCACTGTCGATTCAGGTTGCACAAGGTGACGCCACACTGACACTGACCGGCAGGCGCACGGCGCCCGCCCGACAAGGAACCACAAAATGACCAAAGCCCTGGCCTTTCCTTACCGGGATGTGCTCTATGAAAACCGTGATGCCCGATCCATTTTGACGGATCTGGCTCACGCCAACGGCTGGATGCTCGACGTTGACGGTTGCCTGGTCAAGACCAGCAAGGCCGGCGGCGCCGGCGGAAAAGCCATTGAAGGTGCGGCCCGACTGCTTGACTGGCTGCGGCGCAATGAGCGCAAATTTGTCGTCTGCACCAATGCCTCGCAGCGCACCGTAGCCACCTACGCCGCGCACCTGCGCGACATAGGACTGGACATTGCCGACCACGAGATGATGACGGCCGCCACGGCGGCGGGCGACACCATCGCCCGGGCTCATCCCGGTGCGCGAGTTCTGGTCGTAGGCGATGAAGGCATGGCTGAAGCCGTGCGCGGCTCCGGGCTTGACGTGGTGGCGCCCGACACTTCAGATGCCGATGCCGTCGTTGTGGGCGCCGCCGACAACTACGCCTCGGCCAACCTGAATGCCGCCTGCATAAGCATCGCCGATCATGGCGCCGCGCTGTACACCTCGGTCTCGTCGCCCTGGTTTCACGGCGGTGTAAACCGCAGCATAGCCGTTTCATCCGCCATCGCCCACGCGATCGCCTCGGTCACCGGCGTGCAGCCCATTGTGTGCGGCAAGCCATCCAAAGAACTGGGCCAGAGCCTCCGGCGACGGCTTGGCGGCGGCAACGGCCAAATTGTCATCGTGGGCGATGCCGCCCAGGCCGAAATGGCACTGGCCCGCGACATGGATGCCATGGGCGTGCTGGTACTCAGCGGCGCCACGCAGGCCAAGGATTTGCCGGACCTGCCCTCCGGCCAGCAACCCCATTGGATTGCGCACGACGTAGGTGAACTCGTGAATCAGCTGCAGTCCATCGTGCCCTGAAGCTTTCAAGCAAAACGCCATAGACCGCGCCAATTCCAGAGCGCGGCATTTCCTCAAGGAGACAATCCATGAACGCACTCACAGACCGCTTCCCCTACCTGCATGAAGCCAAGGCGCCCTCCGGAGCCGAAGGCTGGGAACGCATGTACCCTTACTTCCTGGTCTCTCAACCCGACGGCCGCGACTTTGAACAGGAACGTTTCTGGTTCGCCGATTCCATGCACTGGTCTCGCGCGGTTCACCCCTTTGACAGCATCGGCGCCGAGGCCGTGTACTACGGTTGCGGCGTCAATGGCGCGCGCAGCATCGTGCTACCCGCCGCGCTGGGACTGGATGTGCGCATGGTCAACGGCTTTGTTTATATTTGCCCGCAGGCAGTTTCCGATCCGGCCGAGATCCAGCGCCGCCTTGCCCTGTTCCAGGAACGCGCCGGCCATTACTACAAGAACTGGGATTCGCTGTACGCCAACTGGAAAAGCAAGATGACCGCGGCGATCGACCGGATGAAATCGCTGCAATTTGCGAGCTTGCCCGAAATCGAACCCATCGAGATCGTGACCGAAGGCCAGGGGCGTTCAGTATCATGGAGCCTGGTGGAAAACTACCATCGCCTGGTCGACGACTTTTTCCTGGTCTGGCAATATCACTTCGAAATGCTCGGTCTGGGCTACGGGGCCTACCTGGTATTTTTCGACCTGTGCAAAAAGGCCTTCCCCGAGATTCAGGATCAGACCATTGCGCGCATGGTGGCGGGCGTCGAGGGTATGGCCTTTCGCCCCGACGACGAACTGCGCCGCCTGGCCAAGCTGGCCGTCGAACTGAATGTCGACCCGATCATCAACGCGAATGACGCCGCCGATACCGTCCTCGCCAGTATGGCCAAACAGGCCAATGGCGCACGCTGGCTGGCCGCGCTCGAAGAAGTGCGTGAACCCTGGTTCAATTATTTTGCCGAGTACGGTTTCCTGCATGACCAGGAAACCTGGAACGAAAACCTGTCGATCCCGTTGCACGCGATCAGCCGCTATGCTGAGCTGCTGCGCAATGGCGAAGTCATCGACCGCCCGGTAGAGAAGCTGCACGAAGATCGCGATGAAATCGTGGCCGAATACCGCGCGCTGCTGGCCCCCGAAGAAGCCCGGGCCTTCGACGAAGCGCTGGCCCTGTCGCGCAATGTGTTCCCCTACATCGAGGAACACAATATTTACGTCGAGCACTGGAGCCACGCCGTATTCTGGCGCAAGATCCGCGAACTGGCCGACGTCTTCGTGGCCGCCGGGTTCTTCCGTCAGGCCGGCGATTTCTATTTCCTGAACCGGTTTGAAATCGACCAGGCCTTGTTCGACATGGTTGAATCCTGGGCGATTGGCGTACCGGCGCGCGGCGTGCAGCACTGGGCACGCGAAATCGAAGCACGCCGCAAGATCATGGGTGCTTTGCGCACCGAAACTGCGGCGCCGGCCTATGGCACGCCCCCAAGCGAAGTCACTGACCCGTTTGCCATCATGAACTACGGCGTCACTACCGAACGCGTACAACAGTGGCTGGCCCAAGCCAGCGGCGGCAACGCAACAGCGTTGCAAGGCATCGCGGCATCGCCCGGCGTCATCGAAGGCATCGTCCGGGTTATTCGCCACGAAAACGAAATCAGCGAACTGAAGCCGGGCGAAATTCTGGTGGCTGCCATTACGGCTCCGTCCTGGGCCTCGGCGTTCTCGGTGGTTGCCGGTGTGGTTACCGACATTGGCGGTCTGATGAGCCACGCGGCGATTGTGTGCCGCGAGTACGGCATGCCCGCGGTGGTCAGCACGGGCTTTGCCACCGCTCAGCTCAAAACGGGCCAACGCATCCGGATTGACGGCTACAAAGGTACCGTCGAACTATTGGCCGCCTGACCAATCCCATAAAGGTATAAGCTATTGCAGCAAGGAGACAACCGCCATGCAAGACTGGACCCTGACCTTCGAACAACAAAGCGCATTGGAACCGGCACAGGTCGGCGGCAAAGGCCACGGGCTGGCGCTCATGGCCCAGGCCGGCATTCCGGTTGCTCCGGGCTTCATCATCGCAACGCCCGCCCATCGTCATTATCTGGATGAGACCGGTATGGGCGAGCGCCTGCGCAACGCCATGGACGGTATAGACAAACACTCGCTCGAAGCCCGCGAGGCCCTCGAACGTGAAGTCGTGGCATGGTTCGACCACACCCCCATGCCCTCCGAGCTGCGCAATGCCGTCATTCAAGGCTATGACGGCCTGTCACGCGCCTTGCAACTGCCCGAACTGGCCGTGGCCGTGCGCTCGAGCGCAACGGCGGAGGACACCGAAGGCACCAGCTTTGCCGGCGAATATGAAACCTATGTCGGCATGAAGAACGGCGATGACGTCGAACTGCATGTACGCCGCTGCTGGGCAAGCGCGTTTTCGGCGCGAGCCCTGGGCTATGCCTGGAAAAACAATATTGATCCGCTGGCCGTTCACATGGCCATCGTGATCCAGAAGGTAGTCGATGCACGGGCGGCCGGCGTGATGTTTACCATAAGCCCGACCACCGGCGACCGTTCCCGTATCGTCATCGAAGCCTGCCATGGGCTGGGGCTGGGCGTGGTCGGCGGCGACGTGACCCCCGACCGTTACGTCGTGGCCAAAGTCGAAGGCCAGGTCATTGAGCGCGTGCTGGGTGACAAACACCTCGAGTACGGGCCCGACGGCAAAGCGCACCCGGTGGAAGCGGGCCGACGCGAAATTTTCAGCCTGAACGACAGCGAAGCCATCGCTTTGTCAAAAGTGGGCAAACGTCTTGAACGCATGCGTGGCGCCCCCCAGGACATCGAGTTCGCGATCGACCGCGAGTTGCCGTCCGGCGACAATATCGTCCTGCTTCAGTGCCGGCCTGTTACGGTCACCGTCCCCAAGACGGCCTCGCCTCTGGACCGGGCGCTTGGCCAACTGACGGCCAGCGTGCTGGCCGCCTCGCGCTGATGGCACGGCCGCTGCATCAACAGATTGTTTCCCTGAGCCGGGACGAATTACTCAGCGGTTCCGACTGGTTCGACGCGCTTGGCGACCAGACCAAAGCCCTGGTAAAACAAGATCTTATCGAGCGCAGCCTCAGTGCCGGCGAGTTGCTCGGACATCAAGGCGAAGTCCAGCAGCACTGGTTCGGCGTCATGGAAGGTTTGCTGAAGTGGTCGGTCAGCGCCATTGACGGGCGCACTGTGACGCTAGGCGGCCAATCCGTCGGCAGCTGGTTCGGTGAAGGCACGCTGGTGCGCGCCCAACCCCGCCAATCCGACATCATAGCCCTGCGCCATAGCCGCGTCGCCATGATACCGCGCTCTACCTTCGACTGGTTGCGCCAGAATGAACCTGTCTTTAATGAGTTTCTGCTGCGCCAAATCAACGAACGTCTGCACTGGTTCATGGGCAGCATGGCTGCTCACCGGCTGCTGGATGCCGAACATCTGGTGGTGCGGGCCCTCTGGGGCCTGGTCCACCCGTTGCTGAATCCATTGGGCCTGCATCATCTGCTGATTTCACAAGAAGAACTGGCCAACCTGGCAATGGTATCTCGCCAGCGCTGCAATATGACCCTGGTTACATTGAAACGCGAGGGGCTGATCGAACTGGGATATGGCGCGATATCGATTAGCGACATTGACGCCCTGGCCGCACGAATACGCTGACGACCGGCGCATGGTGCGTGCTTGCGGCCTTCTGGTGAAGAGCCCCGGTTCAAGGGCCTGAGCTTCGCTCACCTCGCGGCCTGGATGCCGCTCGGATTCGCCAGGCACTGTTGTATGTATGGTCAATGTACCAACACAGGCTCCGCCATATAGCGGCTGGCGAACATCTTTTGCAGATTCCGAACCTTGGGAAGGTCGTTGATCACGATATACATGCTGTCGGGGTGCAGCGTAAGGTAGTTCTGGTGATAGCCTTCGGCGGGGTAAAAACCCTTCAGCGGCTCTATCGTCGTTGCCAGCGGGGCGGGATAGACGCCGGACTTGTTCAACTGGGCGATATAGGCGGCGGCTATCTTTTGCTGTTGCGCGTTTTCGGTGAAGATCGTGGAACGGTATTGCGAGCCGGTGTCCGGCCCCTGGCGGTTCAGTTGGGTGGGGTCGTGGGCGACCGAAAAGTATATCTGCAGAAGCTGGCCATAGCTGACGACGGAGGGGTCGTAGCTTATCTGGACGGATTCCGCGTGGCCTGTGGCGCCGGTGCCGACCATCCCGTAATGGGCCGTAGCCGCCGCGCCGCCGGCATAGCCGGACACCGCCTGCCTGACGCCCTTTACATGCTGGAACACGCCTTGCACGCCCCAGAAGCAGCCGCCGGCGAATACGGCGGTTTCCGTGGTGGCTGAAGCGTGGGCGGGTTCGTCCAGCGCCGGGGCGGGAATGGCATAGGCCTGCTCCCGGGCATGGGCCGGCTGGCCGGCCACGACGAGCAGGCCGCCGACGGCAAGCGCGGCGCCCACAAGCCAGGCGCCAAGCCGTGCGGTTCGCGGCGGTGCCGCCGCGATTATCTTGGGGTTGGAACGCCGCATCTCGGTATCCTCCTTTCTATGCTTACTTGCCGCCCTTGCTATCCATGCTCATTTTGCCCATGGAATCGCCCTTTTTCATGGCATCGTTCTTCATCGATTGATGCTTGTCCATGGAATTGCCTTTGCTCATGGCATTGTCCATTTTCATGGAGCCCTTGCTCATCGCATCGTCCTTTTTCATGGCACCGCTCTTCGTCATGGCCTGCCCTTTTTTCATTGCGCTGCCCTGGCTCATGGTTCCCTGCTTGCTCATGTCGTTACTCGACATTCCGTTGTCCGCATATGCGGCAGCGGCGCCCATGCCCAAACACACCGACAGCAGCGCTATGGAAAATTTCTTCATGGTTGATCTCCTGGTCTTCGTTTTTACGCCTTATGGCCCCAATCGGGCCGTAAACACCAACACCCTCCTCATTGAGCGTGCCAGCCTCCGCTCTGGATGTGTCTTTCTGAATCCGACGAGTATCGATAGGCAAGTAGATGCCGCCAGAACCGCCCCTCTCGGAAAAACCCATTCATTGCAGCCATTGTCTTCCCGAAGCCTTGTTCAAGTCCTCACGTAAAATTAAAAAAATTGTGATAACTGCGGGCCGGATAATCCGCGACAATAGAGGTGGTGAAGAACTCCGGCCTCAAGGCCGATGCTTGCGCTTCGGCGCGTGGTCAACAAAAGGGCTTTTCATGAACAGCGCCAGGCGGATTTTGATCGTCGAGGACGACGAACATATTGCGGATCTGCTGCAATTGCATTTGCGCGACGAGGGCTATGCCATCACCCATGCGGCGGACGGCGACGAGGGCGCGCGGCTGCTCGAGCAAGGGCATTGGGACGCCATTGTGCTGGACATTATGCTGCCGGGCGTGGACGGGCTGGAAATCTGCAAGCGGGCCCGAACCATGGATCGCTATGTGCCCATCATCATCACCAGCGCCCGATCCAGCGAGGTGCACCGCATTCTTGGCCTGGAGCTTGGGGCGGACGACTACCTGGCCAAGCCTTTCTCGGTGCTGGAGCTGGTGGCTCGGGTAAAGGCACTGCTGCGCCGAACCGAAGCGCTGGCGCGCAATGCCCGGGCCGAGGCGGGCGCGCTGGTCGCCGACGGCCTGACCATCGACCCGGTTTCACGCAGCGTGACGCTGGATGGCAAGCCGCTGGAGCTCACCCCCAGGGAGTTCGACCTGCTTTATTTTTTCGCTCGCCATCCAAACCGGGTTTTCTCGCGGCTGGAATTGCTGAACGAGGTATGGGGCTATCAGCACGACGGCTACGAACATACGGTGAACACGCACATCAACCGGCTGCGCACCAAGATAGAAATCGACCCCTCGTCCCCGCAGCGCATTCTTACCGCCTGGGGCCACGGCTACAAGTTCGCCGCGCCGGGCGGCTAGGCCCCCCGCCCCCATAACAACCCGCCTCCATAAAGGTTCCATACAAGCAATCATGAAACGCCTGACCGTCACGCAAAGCCTGTCCGCCGTGTTCGTGGTGCTGCTGCTGGCCTGCAGCGCAGTGTCCGCCTGGCTGCAGATCAACGCCAGCACGCGCCACGAACAAGAGGTGGTTCAGCGGGTATCCTTCGGGCTGGCCGAGCATATTGCGGGCACCACCCAGCTCATGGATGCCAGCGGCTGGCGTCCGGATGCTGTGCGAACGCTGTTCGACCAGCTCATGGCCGTGAATCCTTCGGTGGAACTGTACCTGCTGGACAACCAGGGCCGCGTCGTGGGCGATGCCGCGCCGAAGGGAGACATCAAGCGCAAACAGGTCGACCTTGCGCCCATCGGCCGCTTCCTGGCCGGCGACCACCTGCCCATACTGGGAGACGACCCTCGCAGCGTTCACGGCCGCAAGGTCTTCAGTGTTGCGCCGGTAAGGGTGGACGGCCGGCGCGCGGGGTATGTGTACGTAGTGCTTCAGGGCCAGGCGCACGACGCCGCCGTCCAGGCGCAGTCCACGGACCGCGTGCTGCAGCTTTCCCTGTTGATGCTCGGCCTGGTTGCGCTGCTGGCGCTGGCCATGGGCTTGATCGCCTTTCGCCTGATTACCCGTCCGCTGAAGGCGCTTACCCAGTCCGTGCGCAACTTCGATGCCCAGGGCGAGCAGGCCGCGGCGCTCGCCGCCGGCGGCGCCCACAACCTTGCAAGCGACGATATTTCCATACTGCGGGAGGCCTTTGCCCAGATGGGCCGGCGCATCGGCGAGCAGTGGCGCGAACTTTCGAATCAGGATCAGCAGCGGCGGGATCTTATTGCGAATATCTCGCACGACCTGCGCACGCCGCTGACTTCCCTGCACGGCTACCTGGAAACGCTGCGCCTGAAGAACGACACTCTTGACGCGAATGAGCGGCGCAAGTACCTGGACATTGCCCTGTCCCAAAGCGAGAAGGTGCGCCATCTTGCGCAAGAACTGTTCGAGCTGGCCCGCCTGGAATCGGGCCTGGTCAAGGCCGAGCCCGAAGCCTTCGCACTGCCCGACCTTCTCCAGGACGTGATCCAGAAATGCGAGCTGGCCGCCCAGGCGCGCGGACAAACGATTACCGTGGATATTGCGCAGCCATTGCCCGCCATACTTGCCGACGTCGGCATGGTCGAGCGGGTGCTTACCAATCTGCTGGACAATGCCATACGCCATACCCCGCACGGCACGCGCATCGAAATACGTCTTGCCGCCTCGCATGGCGATGTAACCGCCGAAATCCACGACAACGGCCCGGGAATCCCGGCGGAGCAGCGCGACGCGCTATTTGTCTACGCGCCGGCGCTGCGCCGCGTGGGCAGCGAGGCGGGGGGGCTTGGATTGATTGTGGTGCGCCGCCTGCTGCAATTGAATCGGGGCGACATCGAATACATGGAAGCGGAAAGCGGAACCGCGTTCCGCTTTCATCTGCCTGCCGCGTAGCGATCTGGTGCGCCATACAGCCCATCAGGCCTGATCCGGCTTGAACTGCAGCGCCAGGCCATTCATGCAGTAGCGCAGGCCTGTGGGCCTGGGACCGTCGTCGAAGACATGGCCCAGATGCCCTTCGCAGCGCCTGCAGCGGACTTCGGTGCGCATCATGCCGAAGGAATTGTCGGCCCTCGTTTCCACCGCGTTGTCCAAAGGCTTCCAGAAGCTGGGCCAGCCGGTGTGGCTTTCGAACTTGGTCTTCGAAGAGAACAGCGGCAAGGCGCAGCCCGCGCAGGCGAAGATGCCGGCGCGATGCTCGCTGTTGAGCGGGCTGCTGTAGGCCGGCTCGGTGCCCTGCTCCCGAAGAATGCGGTACTGGGCGGGAGAGAGCCTGCGGCGCCATTCTTCGTCGCTTAGATGAAATGCATCTTCATGCCCGACTGCCGCCGCGGCACCAGAGTGGGCCATAGCCCCGGCTTCAGACTGGGCTGCAGCCTCGGCGTCGGCCCCACGGGCTAAAACGAAATAAGCCAACGGCGCAATGCCCACCGCCAGGCCCAGAAATTGACGACGATTTGCCATGATTGCCTCCTGAATGAATCGACAAGAACATTGATGAAAGCCGATGCGGCGTATCAAAAAGGCCGCTGCGACGGGCCAAGCCGGCCACCTAGGCGTCAGCCGAACGTAAACGCGTACGCTTCCACACCGGGGTCGAGGAACTCGATTTCGAACGTCCGGTCCCGCACTGCGCCCTTCTGGCGCACCAACTGGTACAGGCGCTGGCTTGTCACCTGGCCTGAACCGTCTTCGGCCACGTCGCTGCCATGGTTGGCTCCGGGCGGCGCGCCGTCGATGCGTACGCGAAAGCGCACGGGACGGCCATCCGGCGCGGGCCCCAGCACCAAATGCAGGTCGCGCGCATGGAATCGAAACCGTATCTTGCCGCCCGGCGCGGCCAGTTGCGCCTCTTCCTGGCCGATTTTCCATGGTCCTTCCAGCGCCCACTGGTTCAGCGACAACGAGGTATTGGCGGCATAGGTATGCAGTTGATCTTCAACCTGGCCGCCCGGCGATGCGAAATTTTCCGCCCGCGCGTAGCCGATATAAGTTTCGGGGGACTCCACTTCGGACATATCGGGCGCCATTTCCACTCCGGCGGCCTTGGTGCTTACCAACTGGCCGGACACCTTTTGCCGGCCCGCTTCGGCCAGCAGTTGCTGGATGACCCGTTCGGATTTGTCGTACCCGCCTTCGCCGAAATGATGGAAACGAATACGCCCCTGCGCATCGACAAAATAATGCGCGGGCCAATACTGGTTGTTGAAAGCCTTCCAGATGGCATAGTTGTTGTCGATGGCGACCGGATAGTCGACACCCAGGTCGGCCACGGCCTTCTTGACATTGGCGACATTGCGCTCGAACGCGAACTCCGGCGCGTGCACGCCTATCACCACCAGGCCTTGATCCCGGTATTTGTCCGCCCAGGCGCGCACGTACGGCAAGGTGCGCAGGCAATTGATGCATGAATAGGTCCAGAAATCGATCAACACGACTTTGCCACGCAGATCCTTGGACGAGAGCGGCGGGGAATTGAGCCACTGCACCGCGCCATCCAGGGAAGGCATGAGGCCTTCCACGGGCAGGGAAGACGCCGGCCCCGCTTGAACCTTGGCGCTGGCCGGCGAAACAGCTTTACCGCCTGAAGCCGAGGATTCGCCCGCCGATCCGGTCATCGCTAGCGCAGGCGCGCCGCCGGCCGGTGTTTCGGAGTTTTGCCTGGAGCGGCTTGGCGTCAAGGCGGAAATCAGCGAATCCTCGATGCGGGTGGTGCCAGCCACCGACAACTTCGCCAGCAGCCCGGTATCCAGGCCTGTCGCCACGGCCGCCGCCCCGCACAGCATGGCAATGCCCAGCCCGCGGCGTATCCATTCGCCAACGCCCAGCCCGCGCTTCATGGCCGCGAAAATCTTCGCGCCCGCGAACAAGGCCAGCCCGAGCGAAGTGGCCGCGCCCGCCGCATACGCCAGCAGCAGCAAGGTGGTGGCGGCGCTTGCGCCCTGAATGGCCGCGCCGGTCAGCACGATGCCAAGGATGGGGCCGGCGCACGGCGCCCAGAGCAGGCCCGTGGCGCCGCCCAGGACAAACGATGCCAGAGGCGACTCGCCGCCGCTGCCGCCAGCAGTGGAACGATTCGCCAGGCGGTTGCCCATGGCGACGAAAGGCCGGGAAAGCATCTCGGAAAACGCAGGAAAGACCAGCGCCAGGCCGAAGAAGACGATAAGCGCGATAGCCAGCCACCGGCCATATTCGTTGGCCTTGACCACCCAGCCGCCACCCACCGCGGCAAGCGTGGCGAAAACCGCAAAGGTCAGCACCATGCCCGCCAGCAGCGGAAGACGTGAGCGCATGAAAGACTGGTCGGCGCGCGCAAAGACGAACGGCAGCACCGGCAGGATGCAGGGGCTGAGTATGGTGAGCACACCGCCAAGATAGGCGAGCAGGAAGAGCAGCATGAGGACGCGTCCTATGAATATCCAGGTTGCCGCGCAAACGCGGCCGGTACCTGAATTATTCTTTAGCCCTCATGGCGAAGTCATCGCAAAAAACTAAAGTTTTTGTGATAAATGCGATTAGCTCAACGAGAATCGCAACGGAGCCAGGACGAAACCACGGCCGCATGCCGCACGCCCTCGCTTGCTTCCTACCCATGCATGAATAGAATAATAACGTGAACGTATCTCGCCATGGAGGCGGCATGAAGATCCTTGAAACTATCCAGGCCCACGCAAACGCGATGCATTTACCACTGTATGCCGTGACGCTCAGCGCGGTGGCCAAGGCCGACACACCGCTCATACTGATGTTGCATTGGCACGGATTCCGGCGGCAGTCAACAGTCAAGCTGAAAGGCATCGATATGCCCATGCGCTCTGTAGCCGGCTCGGCACTGCAGATCAATTCGGGCTGGAAGCGCGTGGAAAGTCTGGATCAGGCCATGCTGGACGCAGCATGGCAGCTCGGAGCCTGGGATTTGGAACGCGCCAATCATCGACCATATTGGCGCCTGAACGCACCGCTTCAAGAGGCCATCGCTTGCCGCCGCGCCTTTGGCGACTACCCGGATAACGCCGACTGCACCATGATGGTCGAAGCGCCCGATCAAGCCAAACTGCTCGAACTCGCGGCTTCCACGGGTTATGTACGCTGGATATTCCGGCCGCGCGCATCCGGCGTCTGGGGGCAACTGCCGGACGACGATAAAACTTTGAAGCAGGATGGAACCCGCAACTGGCCCTGCCCCGTTGCCCCGCAGCCTTACGATCGGCATCGTGCAGGCCGCAGCCTGTACCGTCTTGGCGAGGGCGCCGCACTGATCATTTAGATACAATTTGTTTCTTTTTCGCGGCTTGAAATGCCGTGCTCCGAACACCATTTAGTTTGCGCAGCCTCAGCTGCCGGGGAATACAGCCTGCCGAACGGGATAGCCCGTTCGGCAGACGGCTGTCATTACCTGATTCCCTTTTTGGTGATCTGACTTAAGGAGATTGATCATGCAGATTCGTCCCCTTCACGACCGGATTATCGTCAAGCGAATCGAACAACAGCGCAAGACGGCATCCGGCATCGTGATTCCCGATTCCGCCGCCGAGAAGCCCGAGCAGGGCGAAGTCATGGCCGTCGGCGACGGCAAGCGCTTGCAGGACGGCACCATCAGCCCGCTCCAGCTGAAGGTGGGCGACCAGGTACTGTTTGGCAAGTATGCCGGCCAGTCCGTGAAAGTCGACGGCGAAGAAATTCTCGTCATGCGCGAGGACGACGTGCTGGCCATCATCGAGGCCAGCGACCAGGCAGCCCGGAAAGCCGCCTGAGCCCTTCCCACCTAACGATTCAGGAGTGCAAAAATGAGCGCAAAAGAAGTGCTGTTCAACGATGACGCCCGCAATCGCATACTCGCAGGCGTGAATGTATTGGCCAATGCCGTCAAGGTGACGCTGGGCCCCAAGGGCCGCAACGTGCTGCTCGAACGCAGCTTTGGCGCACCGTTGATCACCAAGGACGGCGTCACAGTCGCCAAGGAAATCGAACTCAAAGGCAAGTTCGAGAACATCGGGGCCCAGGTGGTCAAGCAGGTGGCCTCCAAGACCGCCGATGTCGCCGGCGACGGCACCACCACCGCAACCGTGCTGGCCCAGGCCATTGTGCAGGAGGGCGTACGCTTCGTGGCGGCAGGCCTCAATCCGATGGACCTGAAGCGTGGCATAGACGCAGCCGTGCTCAAAGTCACCGGCGAACTCAAGACGCTGTCCAAGCCGATTTCCACCAGCAAGGAAATCTCCCAAGTGGCGGCCCTTTCCGCCAATTCGGACGAAGCCATCGGCAAAATCATCGCCGAGGCCATGGACAAGGTCGGCAAGGAAGGCGTCATTACGGTCGAAGACGGAAAATCACTGGACAACGAGCTGGATATCGTCGAAGGGATGCAGTTCGACCGCGGCTATCTGAGTCCATATTTCATCAACGAACCCGAAAAGCAAGTGGCGATACTGGAAGACCCTCTGGTCCTGCTGCACGACAAGAAGATATCCAACGTGCGGGATCTGTTGCCGGTTCTTGAAGCCGCCGCCAAGGCTGGCAAGCCGCTGTTGATCGTGGCCGAGGATATCGAAGGCGAAGCTCTGGCCACGCTGGTGGTCAACACCATGCGCGGCGTGCTCAAAGTGGCGGCTGTCAAGGCGCCTGGCTTTGGCGATCGCCGCAAAGCCATGCTGGAAGATATCGCCATCCTGACGGGCGCCACGGTGATTTCCGAAGAAACCGGCAAGCAGTTGGAGAAAGCCGAGCTGGCCGACCTTGGCAGCGCCAAGCGCATTGAAGTCCACAAGGAAAACACGATTATCGTGGGCGGCGCCGGCGAACAGGCCCGTATCGATGCGCGCGTGAAGTCGATTCAGGCGCAAATCGAGCAAGCCACCAGCGACTACGATCGCGAGAAGCTGCAAGAGCGCGTGGCCAAGCTGTCCGGCGGCGTGGCAGTCATCAAGGTCGGCGCGGCAACCGAAGTCGAGATGAAAGAGAAAAAGGACCGGGTCGACGACGCTCTGCATGCCACCCGCGCCGCCGTCGAGGAAGGCATCGTTCCCGGCGGGGGCGTGGCGCTGCTGCGCGCGCGTGCGGCCCTGGCCGATCTCAAGGGGCAAAACAGCGACCAGAACGCGGGCATTCAGATCATACGCCAGGCCCTGGAAGCTCCTCTGCGTGCTATTGCCGGCAATGCAGGCGATGAGCCCTCGGTCGTAGTCGCGAAGGTAGCCGACGGCAAAGGCAACTTCGGCTATAACGCTGCCACTGGAGAGTACGGCGATCTGGTGGAAAGCGGCGTGGTCGATCCGACCAAGGTAACGCGCACGGCGCTGCAAAACGCGGCATCGATCGCCAGCCTGATACTGACCACAGAAGCCTGCGTGGCGGAACAGCCTAAAGAGGAAAAGCCGGCGGGGGCGCCTTCGCCCGAGATGGCGTTCTAAGCCCCGTGCCTCTTGAAATCTAGGACTATTGTTCTTAAATAGGCAGTAAGCACCCGAGCAAGCTCCATTGACTTCGAGTGACCGACTCCCGGCGGGCGCCGCAATCATCGTCCGCCGGGTATCTTGTCAATTTTGAACTGGAGGTTATCATGAGTGTTCGCAATCTCGTTCCTTGGACAAGCCGCCGAAGCCCCGCTTCAGCGCCGCAAAATAGTACCGAGCATCCGTTTTTCTCCCTGCAGCGCGATGTAAACCGGCTCTTCGACGATATGTTCAAAGGCTTCGATATCGGCTTTCCTAGCGAATCGCTGGCCGGCACATTCAGCGGTAGCTGGCCAAGAGTGGAAGTATTGGACGGCGATCAGGCAGTACATGTCGCCGCCGAACTTCCGGGCATGGAAGAAAAAGACATCGAGATTTTGCTTGAAGACGATGTCCTGACCCTGCGCGGCGAAAAGCGGTCGCAGAACGAAGACGCTGCCCGGCAGTTCTCCGAGCGCTTCTATGGCAAATTCGAGCGCCGCATCCGCCTTGGCTACGATATCGACGAAGATAAGATTCAAGCCAATTTCAAGAATGGCGTGCTGAACATCGTCCTGCCCAAGGACCAAGCAGCCCAGTCGCGCGTCAAACACATTGCACTGAACCAATGAAACCCTGCAAGACACCGCTGGAACCTGGAGGCGCCAGATTCGCGCCTCCAGGTTTTTAGACCGGCGGAATGAAGGAGTTTGCGCGGATCCACCATGCCGGAATCATCGCAAACCGCCAAAGTTTTTTGTGGCAGGCACGGACTCTCATCGCCCGGCTTGACCCGAGAACGAGGCTTGAGGCCTCATCCTTATGATCGGATAGCGTCGGGAGGCATCAAACAGGCGGCAAAAGTCCGGCAAATTTCATCGTTCGCGCGCCGCGCCGAAGCGGAGGCTTCGAAAAACCCGAAGAATGGATGGAACATGTCTTCATAGCAAAGCAGTTGCACAGGCACGCCGGCGGCTTCCAGCTTTCGGGCATAGGCAATGCCCTCGTCACGGAGCGGATCGTGCCCGGCCACGGCAATGACCGTGGGCGGCAAGCCGGAAAAGTCGCCCGCCCGCAGCGGCGATGGGGGAAAACTGGCCGCAAGAGCAAGGTTTTCCCCCATCGCCAATCGAGTGATTTCCCGCAAGTCCGCCGGCGTCAGCATGGGAAAGTCGCGTCGATGCGCCTCGATCGCCGTGGTATCGCGCGCCATATCCACGCCTGGCACGATCAAAAGCTGGGCAGCCAGCCGCTTGCCAAGGTCGCGCAGCCTCAACGCGGTGGACGCGGCAAGATTTCCGCCGGCGCTCTCGCCCGCCACGGCGACACGCGAAGGGTCGCCGCCCAAGGCGGCAACGTTTTGCATGGCCCATAGCGTGGCGGCCAAGGCATCGTCGTGGGCGGCCGGGAACGGGCGCTCGGGCGCCAGCCTGTAATCCACGGAAACGACAACCGCGTCGACATCGCGGCACAGCTTGCGCGCTATGTCGTCCATGAGTTCGACGCTTCCCAGCACAAAGCCGCCGCCGTGGAAAAAGACGATGGTCGGCAGCGACCGGCTTGCTCCGGCCGGCTTGTAAACGCGCACCGGCACGCATCGGCCTTCGATGCAGGCAATACAGTCTTCGACGGCTCCTATCCGAGGCAGGCCTGTTCGGGCGCGAGCCGCCATGATGGCCCGGCGCATCCGTTCCCGAGCCTGTCCGGGGGATCCGGAAAACGGCGGCGGTGCATTGTTGGCGCGCAGCCTGGCAACGATTGCCGCCAGTTCCGGATCCAGATCGCGCGTCATGCCTGACCCTGCCGTCATATCCACTCCATGCCAGGCTTTATACCGGGTTCCAGATCGGGCCTCATCCTCGATGTTGTCTCAGGCTTCATGCCCGGCTCCTACAACGCAAGAATATGATGCTGCGAGGCATGCGCGCGCTGGCGCAAGGCGTCCAGGTCGATACCCTGCATCCGCCCATGGCGCTTGACCGTCTTGCCGGCAACGAAGACAGTGTCGACATTGCCGGGATGCGCCGCCAGCACGACAGCGCCAACGGCGTCGGAAACGGGCGTCAGGTTGAGATCGTCGCCGCGGATCAGCACGATATCCGCCTGCTTGCCCGGCGTCAGCGAGCCAATCTTATGATCGAGGCCGTTAGCGCGCGCACCAGCCATGGTGGCGAATTCGAGAACGTCGCGCATCGAGATGGTGGCCGGCGCGTTCTGGATGCTCGAATGATTCCCGCCCATCCACGATCGGTAGTAGGCGAAGGCATGGCGCATCTGCGTGAACATATCGCCCGAGCATTTCGTCTCGGTATCGCCGCTGAGGCTGGGCCTGATGCCGACCGCCAGCAGGCGGTCGAACGGAATGTCGCCGATGCCCTGCGCATTGAGTTCGCAGTGCACGCCCAGCGAAGCGCTGACCCCGTAATCGGCCATCATGGCGATTTCATCCGCACCGGAAAAGCAGCAATGCACAAAGGTCAGGTCGTCGCCCAGCACGCCGGCGCTTTGCATTTGCGCAATGCCCCTTACCGAAGCGTTGCGCTCATAGGCGCCCATATGTATGGTGGACCGGATTCCCAGCTCGCGCGCAAGCCGCAAGTCGTCCATCCACACGTCATGCACGGCCATTTCGGGACCTCGGCCGGCCATGGCCAGCGTCAGCAACTGGTCGTCCGACGAAAAGTATTGTTCGCGCAGCCGGCGGATGTCCTGCGGGTGGCCGCGCTGGCTGTTGAACATCCACGACACGCCGTCTACCAGCGGCCAGCCGTGGGCGAACACGCCGCGGATGCCGGCGTCGCGCAGCCCAAAAATGGAGGCGTCGGCGTGCTCGGGGCTGTTCTGTATATGAGACCAGTCCAGCATGGTCGTAATGCCGCCCTCCAGCGCCGCCACGGCTCCCAGCAGGGTCGCCACGTAGACATCCTCGGCACGATAGGCCGCGCCTTTGGCGCCAAGCATTTCGGCAAAATAGATCTGGGGGTCGATGTCCGCATAGCGATGCCGCACGCAGCTTTGCCAGGTATGGCGGTGCGTGTCGACGAAACCGGGCAGGACGATCATGTTCCGGGCATCGATATGCTCGGCCTCGGGCGCGTCGATGCTCCGGGCAACCGCAATGATGCGCTCGCCCTCGATGAGTACGTCGCCAACCTGCATCTCGCCAATGGCCGGGTCCATGCTCAGCACCCAGCCGCCCTTGATCAGTATCCGTCGAGTCGTCATTGTTTGAACCATTTTTCCAATTGTCCCCGAACTTCGCCGCCGCGCGCCGCATCGTAGCCGGCCCAGGCAATATAGGCATCGGGCCTAATCAGCAGGCCCGTTACGCCCTTCATGCAGGCGGGCGCGTTGGCGGCCCGCGCCTGCACGACGGTAATCGGCAAATCCCCTACGTCAAGACTCTTGAACTGGTTGCTGAAGCCTTCCAGATCCAAAAGGACGAAACGGCGGCCGCGCAGCAGCTCGGCGACGCGCCATGTCTTCCCTTCCGCCGTCACCAAATCGAAGTCGGGCAAATGCCTGCCGCACAGTGGATGCGAGCCGGGATCGCCGGCATAGGGCGCCTCCAGGCCGCACAGCTCCAGCACCAGCTTGCGCTGAACGGCGGGCTGCGGAATGATGTTGCGCGCCATATGGCGCTTGAGCGCCACGCCATCGGGCTCGAAATTGAACTGCAGCGCGCATTGCGTCTTTACGCTTTCAAGCAGGGCGTGCATGACGGGAAGGCGCTCTTGATCATAGCTGTCGAGCACCGACTCGTCGGCCGCGCCATTGACCACGCTGGCCAGCTTCCAGCCCAGGTTGAAAGCGTCCTGCAGGCAGAAGTTCATGCCCACGCCGCTTGCCGGGTAGTGGATGCGGGCCGATTCGCCTACCAGGAAAACCCGCTTCCGGCGCAGGCTGGGCACGGCGCGCATCTGATCGTCGAAGCGGGACGCCCAGTTGTAATCCGTGATGCCGTAGTCGGTGCCATGGACATCGCGCAGGCATTGCAACGCTTCTTCCAGGGTCACGGGCTCGTCCTTGGGCGCATGGCGCCGGTCGCGATGCACGATATTGAAGCGCGTGACGCCATCGCCAAACACATAGCCGCGCACCCAGCCCATTTCGTTGTCGACGTTGATGCGCCCGCCGGGCCACGGAGCCTTCAGCCTGGCATCGATGACAATGCCGCGAAACGTTCCGGAATGGCCCTCGAACGGGAACCCCGCCTGGGAACGAACGACGCTGCGGCCGCCATCGGCGCCGACAAGATAGCGTGCAGTCAGCGTTGACGCATTGCCGTCGGCATCATGCACATCGATCTCGACACCCTCGTCGTCCTGGCGCACGGCTTTGACCTCCGAGCCGCGCTGTATCTGGGCACCACTCTCGTCGGCCCATTCCCACAAGACTTCTTCGGTCTTGTTCTGCGGCAGGCCCAGCGTAAAGCCGAAACGGGTTTCCAGGTAGCTCCAGTCTATGGGATGAAAGCCAGCCCAGATATGCGATGGCCGGAACGGGAATGGCGCAATCTCGCTTGTTTTCCTGATGAAGCGATCCGCGATGCCGCGCGCGTCGAACAGCTCCAGCACTCGCGGCAGCAGGGTACCCGCCCTGGACTGCACGCCTTCGGTGCGCCGTTCCAGCACCAGCGTCCTGGCTCCCGAGCCGGCCAGCTCGGCCGCCACCGTCAGGCCTGAAGGGCCGGCGCCCACGACAATTACATCCCACTTCATCAATGCTCTCCACTAAACACCGGCGCCGGTAAGTTGCCTTCGCTCGTCTGACGCTTCAGGAACCTCCGGTGCAACGTCAAGGCGGCGACAATCGCCACGATGCCGGAGCCGGCGAAAACCGTTGCCATCCCGGCCGGCAATGCATTGGCGAGATCCGCATAAAGATACTCGCCGGCCAAAGCGATCAGAGTGGGCGAAAGCCCTTGGCCGATAAGGCCGTTAAGCACGAGAATCAAGGCCATGATCAGCCCCACCCTGGAAGAAGACACGACTCTGGCGACCAGCGTCGAGGTGACCGCCATGAATGTCCATGAAAACAGCACCACCATGCCATCCACGACCCAGAACGTCGTCACGGTTCGCGCCAGGCACAGCGACACGGTCAGCACCGTGACCACGACGCTGACGATCACACCCACGAACGCCACGTCCGAAAGCCGGCTCTTGCCCTTTTTATCCATTGCCTGGCCGGCGAACCACAATCCCAACGGCCCCATCACCAGCATCAGCCCGCCCTGGATCAAGCCGAACTCGCGCATGCTCATGTGAAAGGTGCGCGCGGCCATGGCGGGCATCCAGCTGCCAAGACCCGAAGTGACCATGGACAGCGCGACGGTAAATACCAAGAGAGGCAGGAAGATCGCACGGTTATTGCTCAAATAGCGGACGATGTCGGTCAAGCTGTGCTTTTGGTCATCGCCGGTTTCCCGGGGCCTTCCGGGATCTTTGGGAAGAAAGACGATAAATGCCAACGGAATCCCCACCAGGCCGATGACAAACAATGTGGCCTGCCACGGCGAAACAGCGCCTATCAGCGGCACCGAATGCACGCCCGCCGCCTCGATGGCTCCGATCAATGGACCGCCCAGCACCAGGGACAAGCCCGTGCCCAGCATCAGCGCCATGGTGTAGACCGACAAGGCTCGCGCGCGCCGCCCCTCGTCGACACCATCGCGAATCAACGAATAAGAAGCCGGTGAAATAAGCGCCTCGGCGCCTCCCACCACCACACGGGCAATAATCAATACGAGGAATATCGAGGCTGCCGCATTGGATATGACCGCCAACGACCAAAGCAGCACGGCCCCCGATATGACCACCCTTCGATTGCATCGGTCGGCCAGCCAGCCGGCCGGCAGCCCCATCACAATATTCGCCACGGCAAACGCCGCGCCGATCAGGAAGCTGATCTGGACGTCGCTGACACCGAAATCGTGCTTGATCGGCCCAACCATCAATACAAGAATGTTCTTGTCGATCTGCGCCAGCATGCTGATCAGGGTCAGGCATGCAACCAGGCCCCATTGGGCAAGCACGCTTTTGCCGCTGCGATATGTCTGCATCATGTTTTCCTTGATCGATGATTTATCGGCGGCATCCGGCGCAACCGAAGCGCCTGGAAGGCGCTCGCGCGGGCCGTACTCGCAAACAATGCATGGTCATGGGTGTCTCCTGGTTTTTTTGAATTGAACAGCGCTCTGTGCCATGGCTGGCTGATCCACACGTTCAGATCCGTGGCTTGGCCAAACACAGGAACCGGCGCTGCGCTATGTGAATGGAATTATTGGGCAGGCCGTTTCATTTGCAAAATTTATTATTTAAATCAATAATATTTATGAAATAAATGTATATCCCATGCGCTACAACAAACTCGACTTGAACCAGCTCGTCGTGCTCGACGCCCTGCTATCCACGCGCAGCGTGGGGCAGGCCGCCGATCGCCTGTTTCTCAGCCAGCCGGCGACAAGCTGCGCATTGGCCCGACTGCGCAGTTACTTCGAGGACGAGCTGCTTGTCCCGGTGGGCAAGACCCAGGTGTTGACGCCGCTGGCCGCCGAACTCGAGAAGCCGGTGCGCGACGTCCTGCTGCAGATACAGGCCATTACGCACACCAGGCCCGGCTTCGACCCACGCACCTCGACACGGCGCCTGAAAATCGAAGCCTCCGATTACGTAATCAGTGTTTTCCTTTCCGCCGCCATGAGAAAGGCGGAAACCTTGGCGCCCCTGATGCAATTCGACCTGCGCTCCATCAGCCCGCAAACACCGGAGCATCTGAACGGCGGCGAAATAGACCTACTGATCGCCCCCGAATTCGCCATCGTACCGGGCCACCCCAGCGAACTGCTGTTCGAAGACGATTTCTCGTGCCTGGCAAGCACCGAGCATCCGCTGGATGCCAAGACCCTCACCGCCGACCAGTACTTCAACACTGCGCATGTCGGCGTCGAATGGGGCGGCGGGCGGCGCATTACCTTCGACGCCAAGACCATTGCGGCAAGCGGCAACCGGGCCCGCCGCCAGGACTTGATCGCACCGAGCTTCACGCTAGTCCCGGATCTTCTCGTGGGCACATCCCGTATTGCCACGCTGCCGACCCGGCTCGCCCGGCAAATGACTTCACGCTTCCCGCTCAAGCTGCTTCCCTGCCCTGTCGAGGTACCCAGCTTTTCCGAGAATCTTCAATGGCATAAGTTCCAGGAACGCGATCCTGCCATTGCCTGGCTGCGCTCGCTGTTGCTCGAGACCGCGCAGGGCTTGCCTGCTCAGGCTCCGCATCGCGCGGACAAGAAAAAACGCCAGGCCGGCGCCGATAGACGTAATAATCGGTAGGTATCCGGCGTCAAGGACATCCGTCCGGTTTTCCCAGCTACTGCCCGCCTGTCAGATTGTTCGAGATTTTCTGCGCGGTGGCGGTCACGGCCTGGGCCATGGGCTCTATTTTTTCAGGCGTGACCCTTAATGTCGGCCCGCCGCCCGCCACCGCGGCGACAACCTTGCCGGACATATCTCGAATCGGGGCGGCCACCACCCTCAAATGCGGCACCAGCTCTTCGTCATCCAGGCTCCAGCCTCTTTGGCGCACCAGATCGAGGTTGCGCTGCAGCGCCTCGACGTCTGTCAAGGTCTTTTCAGTATGCTTTTCCAGTGGGGCGGCAAGTGCAAACCTGGCCAGGTCGGGCTCGCCATAAGCCAGAAACAGTTTTCCCGCCGCAGTGCAATGCAGCGGCCCAAATGCGCCGACGTCCGACGCCACCCTGATAGGATGGGCCGATTCGACTACCGAAAGGTAGAGGACATGGTTTCCGCTGCGTACCGACAGTTGCACGGTCTCTTGTATCTCTTGCGAAAGCCTGGTCAGGAAAGGCTGCGCCTGCGCCGCCACCGAAAGGCCTCGCAACTTATGGCCGGCCAGGCTGACCGTTCCCAATCCCAAACGGTACTTCCGGGTTTCTGGATTCTGCTCGATCAGATTTCGGCGTTCGAGCGCCTTCAGGGCCCGAAAGACCGTGGCTTTGTCCGAATTGCACAGGTCGGCGATTTCAGTGACGCCCACATCGCGGCGGGCCTGGGCGACGCAAAATAAAATATCAAGAGTCTTGTCGATGGCGGACATGCATGGAGCTCGGAAGAAACGAGTTGAAAACCCTTTGGATCTGCTAGGAAGTTAGCATACCATCTACCATTGCGAACCGAGCTTGCGCAGCCAGCGCCAGCAGCCGCGCCAACGCCGGCCATACTGCCTGACGCGCGTCATCCGCCATGATCCAGCTTGCGCTGGGCGTAGCCAATCAGGGCGTTCAGCCCCAGGCCCACGGCGCAGATCCACACCAGCGGCACGAACATGTCCACGATTTTATAGGCCCGCGCGGCCACGGTCAGCATGTGGCCCAGGCCGTCGGTGGAAGCGATCATCTCGGCCAGGAACACCACCACACAGGCGATGACACCCGACACCCGCACGCCGGCCAGTACCGTGGGAACGATGGCCGGGAAGGTGACTTTCCACAGGCAGTTCGCGCGGCTGGTGCCGGCCGCCCGCGCCGACCAGATCAGCTTCTGGTCGACGGAACGGGCCGCCGCCCAGGTGGCCATGAGCACCGGAAAGGTGGCGTCGGCGACAACCAGCGCCACTTTGGACGAGTTCTCGAAACCCAGGATCAGGATAAGGGCCGGGTACAAGGCGATTTTGGGGATGGGCGCGATCAGGCGCACAAAGGCATCGAGCATGGCCGCGCTAAGGCGCGACAACTGCGCGGCCAAGCCCAGCACCACGCCCAGCACAATGGCAATGGCCAAACTCAAGGCCAGCCGATACAGCGTAATGCCAAAGTTGTGCCAGAACTCGCTGCCCAAGGCGATTTCCACCAGCCGGCCGGCGATGGAACTGGGCGCGGGCAGCAATTGCGGATCGACCCAGCCCAGGCGGCACACGATTTCCCACAGAACCAGCACCAGCAGCGGCGACAAAATGCGCTTGGCATGCTTGGCGAATGCGGCCGGGCCGCCGCGGCACGAGCGCGGCGGCGCGGGAGCGAAAGCCGGTTTTTCGTCATTCATGGAAGCAAAACCGGCACGTGGCTTGCCAAGCTGTTTCGGCATGGCATCAAGTATTGCCGCATACCTGGATCTGGGCATGGCAGTCTCCTATTTATGCCTTGCATATGGATGAAACATAGCGCCAGGCTCATTATCGCAATGCACCGTCATCAACGGATTCGGCCCAGCGTGTCAAATGACGGCGTACCTTCTCGAAAATCCAGTTCAATGCCACCCCCATCACAGCCAAAACGAGGATGACGGCATACACGGTCGGATACAGAGCCATGTCCATGGAGGTGAACAGCAGGTTGCCCACGCCTTCCTGGCGCGCGATCATCTCGGACGACACCATGACGATCAGCGCCATGACCACGCCCACCCGGCAGCCGATGAGGATCTCGGGCAGCGCGGCCGGCAGCACGATGCGGAACAGGCGCGAGACCGCCCCCATGCCCATGGCCTGCGCCGTCCAGACCAGCTTGTTCTCGATGCGGCTGGCGCCCAGGCAGCTGTGGTACAGCAGCGGCAGGCTGACGCCCATGGCAATGACGAAGATCTTCGAGAAGCTGCCCAGGCCGAACCACAACATGAGAATGGGCATCAGCGCCGCCTTGGGCATGGGATACACCAGGGAAACCAGCGGATACAGGAATTCGTGCACCGCGCGGCTGCGGCCCATGGCCAGGCCCAGCGGAATGGCGAACACCGCCGCCCAGGCGTAGCCGATGAACATGCGTCCCAGCGACAAGGCCATGGCCCATAAGGCCTGAGGGTCGAACAGCAGCCCCGGCAAGGCGCGCAGCGCCGCCACGGGCCCCGGGACGGAACCCAGCCCCAACCGCCAGGATAACAGCGCCCACAGGCTACCCAGCAACAAAACGACCAGCACCATCGCGACCGCCGGCCGTTCGTACCAGAAAACCCTGGCAATACCTTCCGAGGCTTCGACGCGCGCCCGGGTATTCATGGCCTAGACTCCCTGCAAGGTATTTGCGATGACCGGATCATGCACTCCCTCCTCCGACCAGCAGGCGCTCGAGCTGGATGATGTATTCCTGGTAGGCGGGGTTGCGCAGCAGCTCGGCGCGCACCCTGGGACGCGGCAGATCGATGGGAACGATCTCGCGCACCGCCCCCGGCGTGCCGGTAAGTACCACCACCCTATCCGACAAATACACGGCTTCGTCCACGCTGTGCGTGACGAACAGCACCGTGTTGTGCAATTGCTCCCACAGCGACAGCAGCTCGGCCTGCAGGGTCAGCCGCGTATGCGCGTCCAGCGCGCCGAACGGTTCGTCCATGAGCAGGATTTTCGGTTCGTACGCCAAGGTGCGCGCAATGGCCGCGCGCTGGCGCATGCCGCCGGAAAGCTCGCGCGGATAGAAGTTGGCGTAGTTTTT
>NZ_DATMGA010000031.1:0-4506 GCF_035555955.1 Eoetvoesiella sp.
GCGCCTGGGCTGCCGCGCCGTGATCGTGATGCCGACCACCACGCCGCAGGTGAAGATCGACGCCGTCAAGTCGCGCGGCGGCGAGGTGGAGCTGGCGGGCGAATCGTATTCCGACGCCCATCAGCATGCCCTGACGCTCGAGAAAAAACACAAGCTGACCTTCGTCCACCCCTTCGACGACCCCGACGTGATTGCCGGCCAAGGCACCGTCGGCATGGAAATCCTGCGCCAGCACGCCCAGCCCATCGATGCCGTGTTCGTGCCCATCGGCGGCGGCGGCCTGATTGCCGGCGTGGCGGCCTATATCAAACAGCTGCGCCCGGAAATCAAGATCATCGGCGTGCAGACCGTCGACTCCGACGCCATGATCCGCAGCGTCAAGGCGGGGCGCCGCCTGGAACTGAGCGATGTCGGCCTGTTCTCGGACGGCACGGCGGTGAAGCTGGTGGGTTCCGAAACCTTCAAGCTCTCCAGACAATACGTGGACGATTTCGTCGCCGTCACCACCGATGAAATCTGCGCCGCCATCAAGGATGTATTCCAGGATACGCGCAGTGTCCTGGAGCCCGCCGGCGCGCTGGCGCTGGCCGGGGCCAAGCACTATGCGGCCGAGCACAAGCTCAAGGGTGCAACCCTGGTGGCGATCACCAGCGGCGCCAACATGAATTTCGACCGGCTGCGCTTCGTGGCCGACCGGGCCGACGTGGGCCAGGCGCGTGAAGCCCTGTTCGCCCTGACCATTCCCGAAAAGCGCGGCAGCTTCCTGCGCCTGTGCGAAACCGTCGGCAAGCGCAGTGTCACCGAATTCAACTACCGCATCTCGGACTCGGACAGCGCCCATGTGTTCGTGGGCCTGCAGATATCATCCAGCGCCGACCACGACCGCATCGCCAACACCTTCGTAAAAAAAGGCTTCTCGACGCTGGACCTAAGCTCCAACGAAATGGCCAAGACCCACTTGCGGTACATGGTGGGCGGGCGTTCAAACCTGACCGAGAACGAAGTGCTGTACCGCTTCGAGTTTCCCGAAAGGCCCGGCGCCCTGACCAAGTTCCTGAGCTCGATGAGCCCCGAATGGAACATCAGCCTGTTCCACTACCGCAACCAGGGCGATGATTACGGCCGGGTGCTGGTGGGCATCCAGGTGCCGCCCAGCGACAAGAAAGCGCTCAAGGAATTCCTGGACTCGCTGGGCTATCCCTACTGGAACGAGACCGAAAACCCCGCTTACCGGCTGTTTCTGTAGTTCAAGCGTCGCTTTCGGAAAAGCTGCACACCGAAAAGACCGGCATGCCGGTTTCCTTGAGGTTTTTCGAGCCGCCCAGCTCGGGCAGGTCGATGATGGAAGCAGCCTCGACCACGTTGGCGCCCAGGCGCTGCAGCAGCTTGGCGGCGGCGATCATGGTGCCGCCCGTGGCGATGAGATCGTCGATCAGCAAGACACGCTGGCCGGGCTTGACGGCATCGGTGTGCATTTCGACGGTGGCGTTGCCGTATTCCAGGGAGTATTCCTCGGCCAGGGTGCGGAAAGGCAGCTTGCCTTTTTTGCGCACCGGCACGAAACCCAGATTGAGTTCGTAGGCCAGCACCGCCCCCAGGATGAAGCCGCGGGCATCGATGCCCGCGACCAAGTCGAGCCGCTGTCGCATATACCGATAAACGAACAGGTCGATAAGAACGCGGAAGGTACGAGGGTCTTGCAGAACCGGCGTGATGTCCCGGAACACGACGCCGGGTTTCGGCCAGTCGGGCACACTACGGATCGCATTGCGAACGTACTCGGCAGTATCAATATGCATGGAAATCGCCACTAACGGAAAATGCCCCCGCGCGGCGCCGCGACGCGGCGTGCCGCCCCCTGGGGGGGAGCTTTTTGCGCCGGGAACAGCCCGGCGGCAGAAAAGGGGGAAGCCAAACAGGCTCAACTATAACCCTAATCCCCAGGGGCGTGGACGACTTCTGCTGCCCACGCGTCCGGGGCCTGCTGCTGACATTCAACGACCGCGCGACGCCAGCCAGCGGTGGCCGGCCGCGGCGCAAAACAGGGAGCAAGGCGCCGGGCCACGGCCTCCCGGCTCTCCCTTTGTCCAAAACGGCAACATAAACGTCATGTGCGTTTAAAATCGGGAAATGAAAATCGCCACGCTACCCTCAGCGGTTCAGTCCATGGAATCGGCCCGCCGAACCTTTTCCATAGAAATCAGCGCCTTGCAGGCGCTGAACAGCCGCCTGGACGACAGTTTCAGCCAGGCCGTCGCCATGATCCTGGGCTGCGAAGGCCGCGTCATCGTCACCGGCATCGGCAAGTCGGGACATATCGCCAAGAAAATCGCCGCCACGCTGGCCTCCACCGGCACGCCCTCGTTCTTCATGCACGGCGTCGAAGCCATACACGGCGACCTGGGCATGCTTACCCGCCACGACATGGTAATGGCCATTTCCTATTCCGGCTCGGCCCCCGAGCTGCTTACCGTGCTGACCGCCGCCAAGCGCATCGGCATACCGCTCATCGCCGTCACCGGCCACGAACAATCCGAGCTGGCCGCCAATGCCGACCTGCACCTGAACGTCCACGTACAGCAAGAGGCCTGCCCCCTCAACCTGGCGCCCACGGCCAGCACCACCGCCACCCTGGTGCTGGGCGATGCCCTGGCCGTGGCCTGCCTGGAGGCGCGCAACTTCAGCGCCGAGGACTTCGCCCTTTCGCATCCCGGCGGCGCGCTTGGCCGGCGCCTGCTTACCCACGTCAGCGACGTCATGCGCGTGGGCGACGCCCTGCCCATCGTCCATCCCGATACCTCTCTGCCCGAAGCCCTTGGCGAAATGTCGCGCAAGGGCATGGGCATGACTATCGTCGTCGACGGCAACCGCCATCCCATCGGCATCTTCACCGACGGCGATCTGCGCCGCCTCATCGTGCGCCACGGCGACATCCGCCCGCTTACCGTTTCCGAAGGCATGTCCCGCAACCCCAAAAGCGTCGCGCCCAGCGCCATGGCGGTCGAAGCCGCCACGCTCATGGACGCCAACCGCCTGACTCAGCTCCTGGTGGTCGACCCGGCCGGCGCGCTCGTAGGCGCCCTGCACATGCACGACCTGCTGGCCGCCAAGGTAATCTAGAGCCTGTTAACCACATGTCACCCATGCAAACCACAACCATCCCCCATCCCGCCGAAGCGTTGATCCTGGCCAAGGTGGCTCCCGCCATCGTCGAGCGCGCACGCCAGGTGCGCGTCATGGCCTTCGACGTGGATGGCGTGCTGACCGACGGCAGCCTCTGGTACAGCGAAAACGGCGAAACCGTAAAGCGCTTCAATGCCCTGGACGGGCACGGCCTGCGCCTGATGGGCGAAAGCGGCATAGCCGTGGTGCTCATCACGGGGCGGGAAGGTCCCATTGTTGCTCGCCGGGCGGCCGAACTGGGCATCTCCCTGGTCAGGCAGGGCGTGCGCGACAAGGCCCAGGCCCTGGCGGCGCTTGCCCAGGAGCAGGGCTGCGCCTTGAACCAGATGGGCTTCATGGGCGACGACATCATCGACCTGCCCGCCCTGCAGCGGGTGGGCTTCGCCGCCAGCGTGCCCAACGCCCCTTCCTACGTCAGCCAGGCGGCGCACTGGGTGGCGTCCGAGCGCGGCGGCTACGGCGCCGCGCGCGAATGCTGCGACCTCGTCCTGGCGGCCCAGGGCCGGCTGCGCGCGTTCTTCGGCCCCAATGCCCTGGTTCTGGGCGGCGTTGCGCAATAAGCGGTACCCAACATGAAAGAACGCGTTCCATCGATCGTCGCCGTATTCCTGCTGTTCGTGCTGGTGGCCAGCACCTGGTGGGCTGCCGGCTATACCCAGCGCGCCGTGCACATCGAGCCGCCGCGCCGCGTCACCCACGAAAAAGACTCATGGGCGGACAAGTTCGTCATGGTGCGCACCGACCCCGCCGGCATGGCCATCAATCGCCTGGAAGGCACCCATATGGAGCACTTTCCCGACGACGACTCCTATAAGGTCACCGACCCCAGGGCCATCGGCCAGCGCACCGGCTCGCCGATCACCATCGGCACCTCGCAAACCGCCGTGATGGATAAAAACGGCTCCCGCATCGTCATGACCGGCCATGCCCGCCTGCATCGCCAGGCCGACGAGGGACGCGCGGCGCTGGACGTCACCAGCGAACAGATCACCCTGCTGCCCGACGAGGACGTCGCCTTTACCGATCTGCCGGCCCTGGTCGTCAACGGCAAATCCACCATGACAGGCAAGGGCATGAGGTACGATAACAAAACCCGGACGCTGAAAGTGTTTTCAGCCAGCGACGTGAAGATATCGGGCCAGGACACCCAGAAGTCCCGAACGACAACCAAAAAAACAGAACCCAAACCATGAATTTACGCAGCGCCTTCCTTCCGCTCTCCTGGCTGGCCGCCGCCCTCGCGCTGGCATGTTCGGCCGCCCACGCGGCTCCGGCCGATTCATCCCCCAGCGCGGCAAAGGCCAAGCCCGCGGCAGCGGCCCC
>NZ_DATMGA010000032.1:0-87601 GCF_035555955.1 Eoetvoesiella sp.
CGGCGGGCGCCGGCGCGGGTCAGGCCCGAGCGTTCGGCCACCTCGGTCAGCGTCTGGGCCTGCGCGTCGGCGCCGAAACTGCGCAATACCGCCAGCCCCCGCGCAAACGAGCGCACATAGCTGTCGCCGGGCTTGGGGCCGGAAGTCTCGGTCTCGGAGGAATCGGCGGGGCGGGCTGCCTCTTCGCCCCGCGCTGCGGTGGAAATGTTTTTCATCGTTGTTTCACGGCCAGCTTGTCTTGCAACTGGCCGCCGCCTGTTTTGGCGACTATAGTTGAAGGCGTTATAAGGTCTTACAAGGCCCAAAGACCCGCTGCCGCGCATGCCCATGATTGACAAGCCCAGGCCAGAACCTTATCCTTGACGAAGCAAGTTCTATATACGAATAACTGTTCATTGTAAGAACTTACACGCGGATTTTCAATAAAATATTCGTACGGAAAACATGATCAACAAAATTTCCCCCTCCGTTGAGCAGGCCCTGGCCGAAATCCACGACGGTGCGACCGTCATGATCGGCGGCTTCGGCGGCGCCGGCCAGCCCGCCGAGCTTATCGACGGCCTCATCGCCCAAGGCGCCAAAGACCTGGTCATCGTCAACAACAATGCGGGCAACGCCGAAATCGGGCTGGCCGCACTGCTCAAGACCGGCCGTGTGCGCAAAATCATCTGCTCGTTCCCGCGCCAGGCCGATTCCTATGTCTTCGACGAGCTCTATCGTTCAGGCAAGATCGAACTCGAACTCGTTCCGCAAGGCAACCTGGCCGAGCGCATCCGCGCCGCCGGCGCCGGCATCGGCGCCTTCTTCACCCCCACGGGCTTCGGCACCGAACTGGCCAAAGGCAAAGAAACGCGCGAAATCAACGGCCGCCAGTACGTGCTCGAGCATCCCATCTTCGCCGACTTCGCCCTCATCAAGGCCGAAACCGGCGACCGCTGGGGCAACCTGGTCTACCGCAAAACCGCCCGCAACTTCGGGCCCGTCATGGCCACGGCGGCCAAGGCCACCATCGCTTCGGTGCACAGCATCGCGGAACTCGGCAGCATCGACCCCGAAACCGTGGTCACGCCGGGCATTTTCGTCAAGCACATCGTCAAGGTACCCCGTACCGCCACCGGCCCCGCCGGCTTCAAAGCGGCCTAAGGAACACACAAATGAGCGAAACCACTACTTCCACACCCGCCTGGACCCGTGACCAGATCGCTGCGCGCGTCGCCCAGGACATCCCCGACGGCGCCGTCGTCAACCTGGGCATCGGCCTGCCCACCAAGGTGGCCAACCACCTGCCCGACGACCGCGAAGTCATCCTGCACAGCGAAAACGGTGTCATCGGCATGGGCCCCGCGCCCGCCAAAGGCGAAGAAGACTACGACCTCATCAACGCCGGCAAGCAGCCCGTCACCCTGCTGCCGGGCGGCTGCTTCTTCCACCACGCCGACAGCTTCGCCATGATGCGCGGCGGCCACCTCGACGTCTGCGTGCTGGGCGCCTTCCAGGTGTCGGTCAAGGGCGACCTAGCCAACTGGAGCACCGGCGCGCCCGACGCCATTCCGGCCGTCGGCGGCGCCATGGACCTGGCCATCGGCGCCAAGAAAACCTACGTCATGATGGATCTGCTGACCAAGACCGGCGAATCCAAGCTGGTCGACGCCTGCACCTACCCGGTCACCGGCATCGGCTGCGTCAGCCGCATCTACACCGACGTCGCCGTCATCGACCTCGCTCCCCAAGGCGCCCAGGTCATCGACCTGGTCGACGGCCTGAGCTTCGAAGATCTGCAAAAGCTCACCCCCGTCAAACTCACCGACGCACGCACCTGATCGGCGCCGCCCGGCCTTCCCCCCAAAAACCGGCCCAGGCCGGTTTTTTTGCCGCCGGGCCGCCATTTACTCGATGCGCGGCTGGGCGGCGAAGCTGTCGGCCACGAAGGAACGGAACCAGCGGTGCGCCACGTCGTCATTATTGCGGGCGTGCCAATGCTGCTTGACGAGCACGTCGGGCATTTCCAGCGGCAGCGGAAAGGTCTCGATTTCGGCCAGGCGCGAGAACAGCCGGGCCAGTTCGTCCGGCACCGTGGCTACGTAGTCCGAATTGGCGACAATGGCCGGCACCGCCAGAATATAGGGGCACTCCAGCGCCACCTGCAGCACACCGCCCCGCTCCTTCACTTTCTGCTGCAGCAAATCGTTGGTCACGGCCGTGGCGGTGGCAAAGACATGCAGGGCGCCGACGAACTCCTCGAAACTCAGCACCGCCCGCTTCGCCCTGCTTTTGCGGCGGATGCCGATGAGCGGTCGGCGAAACAGGGTCTGCTGGTAAAGCGATCGGTTCAAGTGGCCGAAGAACCCCCAGGCCAAATCGACGGCCGCGCTCTCGATCATGTCGTTCACTTCGTGCGGGCGCAGCGCAACCGGCACCACCCGCATCTGCGGCGCCTTGATGCTTAGCAGCTGAACGACCCGGGGCAGGATGATCGTGCCGCCCATGTCGGTCATCCCGACCACGAACGTGTTCTTGGCCTGCAGCGGATCGAACTGCGGGGCGTCGAGAATATCGGCCTGAATCAGATCCAGGGCGCGGCGAGCGCCCATGGCGATACGCTCGCCCAAGGGGGTGGGCGCCATGCCCGCCCCCACCCGCACGAACAGGCGATCCTGGAACTTGGCGCGCAAGCGGTTGAGCCCGTGGCTGACCGCCGGCTGTGTCAGGTTCAGTTTTTGCGCCGCGCGCGACACGCTGCCTTCACGGTAAAGCGCGTCCATCAAATACAGGAAGTTCAGGTCTTGCAAATCCATGGCATGCCCCCTTGACACACAACAGTACTGACGCGGATCAGCCAGGAGGCTCGGCCGGAGCCGCCATGTCCGAACGCCGACAACCCACATCGCCAAACCGCAACATCTATGAATCTTATTAATATAGAAAATTAAAATCATTATATAGACACATAGACCTCCTGACGGCACACTGGGAGCGTTCCATTCAATGGACAACGCTATTTGCGTGCCCGCGCGCATGTTTACCCAGCTGCAACAGGCCCTGCCGCCGCACGAAGGAGAGATGGAAATGAAGTACGACTGCGACGTCATCGTGGTGGGCGGCGGCCCGGTGGGCCTGTTCCTGGCCGCGGAACTCGGCATGCGTGGCGTATCGGTGCAGCTGTTCGACAACAAGTCCGGAACCTGCACCCACCCGGCGGCCAACGCCAACAGCGCCCGCACCATGGAACACTACCGCCGCCTGGGCATTGCCGCCGAAGTGCGCAGCCAGGGGCTGCCCGGCGATCACGTCACCGACGTGGCCTACTACACCCGGCTGTCGCGACACCAACTGGCCAGGCTTTCCCAGCCCTGCTCCTCCGACGCTGTTTCCAGGGCCAAGGACTACGAGTTCCTGTGGCCCACGGCGGAACTGCCGCATCGCTGCTCCCAGCTTTACGTCGAGCCCGTCCTGCTCAAGGCCGCCAAACGCTATGCCAGTACCCAGGTGCACTACGACTCCAGCGTGCAAAGCCTGGAACAGGACGAAGACGGCGTCACCGCCACCGTGGTATCCACCCTGGACGGCCGGCAAACCCAGTGCCGCGCCAAATACCTGATCGGTTGCGACGGCCCGCGCAGCACCGTGCGCAGCCTGATGGGCCTGCACTACACGGGCTCGGGCGGGGAAAAACGTGAGTTCATGGGCGGGCGCATGGCGGCCACCTACTTCAGCGCTCCCGAACTCAATGCCGCCGTCCAGGGCGGGCGCGCCTGGCAGTACTGGACGCTGAACCACGAACAGCGCTCGCTGATCGTTTCGGTCGACGGGCGCGGCGGCTTCATCATCAACATCCAGCTGCAGGGCGACGCCGAACCCAGCGACCACGACGTTGGCCAGCGCATCGCCACGGCCATCGGAACAAACGTCAACATCCCGTTCACATTGATCAGCAGCACGACCTGGACGGCGGGCTTCGCCCTGGTGGCCGAAAAAATGCGGCAAGGCCGGATTTTCCTGGCCGGCGACTCGGCGCATTTGTTCACCCCCACCGGCGGCATGGGCTACAACACCGGCATCGAGGACGCCGCCAACCTGGCCTGGAAGCTGGAGGCGCTGGTCAAGGGTTTCGGCGGCGGCATATTGGCCGACAGCTACGAAGCCGAGCGCAAGCCCGTGGCCGCGCGCAACACCGATTTCGCCCGGCAATTCGCCGACAGCATCGGCTACGTGCGCCTGCCCAAGGCGCTGGAAGACGAAACGGCCGAAGGCGAAGCCGCCCGCCGATCCATCGGCGCCCACCTGAACTTCCACGGCCATAAAGAATTCGTGATTCCGGGCGTGCAGCTCGGCACGCGCTACGAAGACTCGCCGCTGGTTTGCGCCGAGGCCGGCTCGCCGCCGCCCGACACCGCCAACCTGTACCTGCCGAGCGGCCGGCCGGGCCATCGCGCGCCACACGTCTGGCTAAAAGACGGATCCTCGCTGTACGACCGCTTCGGTTCCGGCTTCACGCTGCTGCGCCTGGGCGGCGGTGCGCATCAGGCCGGGGCGGATCTTGCGAGCTTGCCGCAAGGCTGTCCTGTTTCCGAACAAACCATAGCCTCGGAAGAGGCCCGCGACCTTTACGGCGCGGACTTCGTACTGCTACGCCCCGACCAGCACATCGCATGGCGCGGCAACCGGATCGACGCCGAATTCGGCCGGGCTTTAAGCAAATCGCTGGGCCTGGCCAAACCCTAAACCCTTTATTGAAACAGACCCTCAAGGAGACAACCATGAAAATCACCCGTACCCTGGCCGCGCTTTGCCTGGGCCTGGCCGCCACCTCGACCTCCTTCGCCGCCGAGCCCCTGAAAATCGGGCTTATCCTGCCACTGTCCGGCCCCTTTTCCCCCTATGGGCACAATATTGAAAACGGCGTCAACCTTTACCTGAAGCAGCATGGCGACACCTTCTCGGGCCGCAAGGTCGAGCTGATCGTCAAGGACGACACCGGCGTGGCTCCCGAAGAAAGCCGGCGCGCCGCCCAGGAACTGATCGTGCGCGACAAAGTGGACATACTGGCGGGCTTTGCCATGACGCCCGGCGCGCTGGCCGCGGCCCCCGTCGCCACCAACGGCAAGAAACCCATGATCGTCATGAACGCCGGCACGGCCAGCCTGACCAGCAAATCGCCCTATATCGTGCGCACCTCGGCGGCGGTGCCGCAATACACGGTGCCGCTGGGCCCGTGGGCCGTGAAGAATGGCCTGAAGAAGGTCGTGACCGTGGTGGCCGACTTCGGCCCCGGGCATGACGCCGAGCGCTATTTCACGCAAAGCTTTACCGACGCCGGCGGAAAGGTCGTGGACGCCATCCGCGTGCCCGTCAAAAGCCCGGACTTCGGCCCCTTCCTGCAGCGCGTGAAAGACGCCAAGCCCGATGCGGTGTTCCTGTTCCTGCCGGCCGGTGAAGCGCCCGTGGCCTTCTTCAAGGGCTTCAAGGAGCGCGGCCTGGCCGCCGCCGGCATCAAGGTCATCGCCACCGGCGACCTGACCAGCGAGGACAGCATCGACGCCATCGGCGACAACGTCATCGGCGTCATCACCGCGCACCAGTATTCCGAGGCGCACAACTCGCCCGAGAACAAGGCCTTTACCCAGGCTTTCTACAAAGCCTATCCCAAGGAGCGCCCCAACTTCATGGCCGTGGCCGGCTACGACGGCATGCACCTGATCGAAGAAGCGCTCAAGAAAACCAAGGGTGACGCCTCGCCCGCGAAGTTCATGGAAGCGGTACGCGGCCTGTCGTTCAACAGCCCCCGCGGCCCGATCACCATCGACCCCGAAACCCGCGACATCACCCAGACCATCTACATCCGCAAGGCCGAGCGCGTGGACGGCAAACTGCAAAACGTGGAGATCGACGACTCCCTCAAGAACTACAAAAACCCCGTGGCCAAATGAACGCTGGATGGCACCGGCATGATTATGGTGCACAATACATGGTTCCCCACCTAATAAAATTGGAGCTACTGTGAAACTACTTCGTTATGGCGCGGCAGGCGCCGAAAAGCTCGGCGCACTCGACGCCCAGGGCAATATCCGCGACCTGTCGCTGCTCGTTCCCGACCTGACCCCCGAATACCTGGCCCCCGAGCGCCTGCAGGCCCTGGCCGCCGTCAATCTGGAAAAACTGCCCGTGGTGGACAAGAACGTGCGCCTGGGCCCGCCCGTGGCCGGCACGCGCCAATTCATGGCCATCGGCCTGAACTACCGCGCGCACGCCGCCGAGGCCGGCATGGAAATCCCCAAAGAGCCCGTCATCTTCACCAAGGCCCTGACCTCGCTCTGCGGCCCCAACGACGACATCATCATGCCCGACAACTCGGTCAACACCGACTGGGAAATCGAGCTGGGCCTGGTCATCGGCACCAAGGCGCAAAAAGTCAGCGAAAAAGACGCGCTGAAATACGTGGCCGGCTACTGCCTGGCCAACGACGTTTCCGAACGCGACTGGCAGGCCAAGCGCAATGGCCAATGGACCAAGGGCAAAAGCTTCGACAGCTTCGGCCCCATCGGCCCCTGGCTGGTCACCACCGACGAGCTTCCCGACCCGCAAAAGCTGGAAATGGAACTCAAGGTCAACGGCCAGGTCAAGCAGCACAGCAACACGGCCGACATGATCTTCCCGGTGGCCACCATTGTTTCCTACCTGAGCCAGTTCATGACCCTGCTACCCGGCGACGTGGTCATTACCGGCACACCTTCCGGCGTGGGCCTGGGCATGAAGCCCCAGCAATTCCTGAAGAAAGGCGACGTCGTCGAACTGCGCATCGACCAGCTCGGCACGCAAACCCAGAAAGTGGTTTAAACCCGGCTGCGGCGGGGTCTTCACCAACCCGCGCGCAGGCCAGCCGCCGCACCAGCCCCTTTCGGCCACCCGGCCCAAGGGGCTGATTTTTTCCGGGCCGCCAATCGCGATCACTCCAGCAGTGTCGCGGCCCGCTTGCGGAATTCCTTGGGCGACAAGCCCACCTGGCGCTTGAAAAAGCGCGTGAAATACGCTGGGTCGGAAAACCCCAGCGTGTACGACACCACGCTGATGGTCATCGAGGTGTAGACCAGATTGCGCTTGGCGGCCAGCACCACCCGTTGGTGAATCAGCTCCAGCGCCGACTGGCCCACATACTGCCGGCACAGCACATTGAGGTAGGCGGCGGTAATGCCGATGCGCCTGGCGTAGTGTTCCACCGAGTGCTGGCCCGCGTAGTCGTCTTCGATCATCTGGCAGAAATGGCGGAAGTACTGCCGCCCCCGGTCGCCCTCCCTGGCCGGCTCGCCGCTGGCATAGGCCTCGTGCCGGCTCAGCCACACCAGAATCGCGATCAGCATGGCTTCCATGAGAGCATTGCGGTGCGCGCCATTGCCCAGGTATTCGGCGTGCAGCGAACTGAAGCCCATGTTCATTTTCCCGGCATCGTCCCCGTCGCCGACCTGATAGATGCGCGGCGTGGCCGGCACCGCCTGCGCGTCGCCGATGTCCTGCGTAAGCTTTTGCACCAGCGGAAGCGCCAACGTCACCACATGCCCGATGGCATTGGGCGCGAACTTGAAGCCATGCACGCACATTTGCGGCACGACCACGATCTGCCCCGGCTGCATGTCGAAATACTCGCCGTCCAGGCACACCCGTGCGCTGCCGCCGCGCAAATACAAAAGCTGGATCAGGCCATGGTGCTGATGCAGCTTGATTTGCCAATCGTGCAATTTGCTGCGGTCGGCGATGGACTCGCAATGCACCATGTCGGGCGTCAGCCACTGCTCGTGCTCGCCGTACAATTTATAGACGGGAACCTTGGATACGCTATCGGCTGCCGCCATGACTGCTCCTGTTCGTGATTGGGCCCTGCTGACATGCCATTTATACATGGCCTCAGACTAAGGGTTAACCCCTATTCTTAGCAATTTCACGGGCTTATCGAAATCACATCTCAAAAAATATTCGAAAAGTACAATTATTATACGAATTTATCCATTCCAAATTCTTCCTCCCGGACGCACCATAACAGCATCGAACGCATAAGGAAGCCTTGCATATTGCATACCCTTCCTCGTGCCAAACCGCGGCGCGCGCGGATGCCGCAAAAAAACGACACGTCCACAAGAGGCTTTCCATGAAAACACAAGTCGCCATCATCGGCGCCGGCCCCTCGGGCCTGCTGCTCAGCCAGCTCTTGCATCACCAGGGCATCGACACCGTCATCCTCGAGCGCAAATCGCCCGAATACGTGCTGACCCGCATCCGCGCCGGCGTGCTCGAGCAAGGCATGGTCGACCTGCTGCGCGAAGCCAAGGCCGGCGAGCGCATGGATCGCGAAGGCCATGTGCACGAAGGCGTCTCGCTCGCCTTCAACGGCCAGCAAAAACGCATCGACTTCAAAAAATACGCCAAGGGCAAGACGGTGATGGTGTACGGTCAGACCGAAGTCACCGAAGACCTCATGAAAGCCCGCGCCAAAGAAGGCGGCGTCAGTATCTACGAAGCGTCCGACGTGCAACTGCACGACTTCTACACCGACAAGCCGCGCGTCACCTTCGTCAAGGACGGCAAGACGGTCGAGCTGGAATGCGACTACATCGCCGGCTGCGACGGCTTTCACGGCGTCTCGCGCCAGTCCGTCCCCAAAGACAAGATCCAGACCTTCGAGCGCGTCTACCCCTTCGGCTGGCTGGGCGTCATGTCGGACACCCCGCCGGTGGATCACGAACTCATCTACAACAACCACGAACGCGGCTTCGCCCTGTGCAGCCAGCGCTCGCTGACACGCAGCCGCTACTACGTGCAGGTGGGCCTGGACGAAAAAGTGGAAGACTGGTCCGACGACCGCTTCTGGGAAGAGCTGAAAACCCGCCTGCCCAAGCCCGTGGCCGACCGCCTGGTCACCGGCCCCTCCATCGAGAAAAGCATTGCGCCGCTGCGTAGCTTCGTGACCGAACCCATGAAGTACGGCAACCTGTTCCTGGTGGGCGACGCCGCCCACATCGTGCCGCCCACCGGCGCCAAAGGCCTGAACCTGGCCGCCAGCGACGTGCATTACCTTTCCCACATCCTGATCAAGGTGTACAAGGAACAGCGCACCGACCTGCTGAACCGCTATTCCGAACTGGCCCTGCGCCGGGTCTGGAAGGCCGAGCGCTTCTCGTGGTGGATGACCAGCATGCTGCACAAGTTCTCGGACGACGGCTTCGGCCAGCGCATCCAGTTGGCCGAGCTGGACTACTACACCAACTCGGAAGCCGGCTTGACCAATATTGCCGAAAACTACGTCGGGTTGCCGTACGAGCCGATCGAGTAAGCCGCAGGCGGCTACATGCCGCGCTTGCGCACCCACGCCTTCAATACATCGTTCATGCGGGTCTGCCAGCCGGGGCCGCCCTCTTTGAAGGCACGCACCACGTCGGCATCCAGGCGAACATTCAGATGCAGCTTGGGCGCTGCCGATCGTGGGCGTCCACGAGGCCTGAGCATTTCAGCCGCCATCGCTTCGCCCACGATGGCCGGCAAGACTTCATGCGCCGGCCGTGCGCGCCGGAAGTCCTCGTCAGCCCATACTCGTGCGCCTGCGGCACAAGGGTCAACATGTGCTGTGGATCCTGGTACATACGGAAACTCAGAACAACCTGAACATATGCCGTGTCCAATTTCGGTTTCCTGTCGTACTCTTGGCCTCATGGCTGACGTGCTGGAACGAACTGACGCAGCACGCCGCGCACAACCCGTTTGCCGTCGTGGTCATGGCCCAACTCCAGGCTCAGCAAACCCGTCAAAGCGGCCAGCAACGCCTGGCCTCCAAAACCCGGATCGTGCGCTTGATGTACCAATACGGCTATGGCCGCGAACATGTTTTGCGATTATTTCGCCTGATAGACTGGATGATGGCGCTGCCCCCGAAACTGGAACCGGCCTTCGCAAGGCGAATTTACGAGAGGTACGCCGCTATGAACAAGCGATCCGCCAAGCCCATTTCCACGCTGATCGACAGCGAGAACCCCGAGTGGACGAAAGAAATGTTCGATCGGACGGTCGGCATTGATCATTTATCTTCCCGCCTGCAAAAAAAGCTGCAACACCGGGGGCCACGGCGCTCGCCGACCAAGACAAATCCGCCGTCACAGCCGATGACGTAAACAGGTTGGGCCTGGCATCACACCGCAACCGTAATGCCTGGCTCATACGCGCGCTGCGCAGGCTGTACGACAATCTCGACATGCTGGCCAAGCGACACCAATGCCTGCATCAGCCTTTCAAGTGAAATATTCTGGAGCTTGTAACGGCGGATCTGGGACACTTTGGATTGTGCCATACCAATAATCGTGGCCACCTCCATTTGGGTGAGGCCGCGTTTGTCGATCAAATCGTTAACCTTGACAGCAAGCGCAGCCTTCGCCGACAATTCTCGCGCATCGTCAAAGCCCAGGTCGGCCAGCACATTGGCCGTACCTTGGCTGCTATCTTTATGCATCGTCATGACCTCCTGTTCAGCCCATAACGGGCGAGCACGACCTTCCATCGCTTCTCGATCAGGGCCACGTCCGATTGCGGCGTAGCGATGCCCGACTTCGATTTCTTCTGAAACGCATGCAAAACATGCACCGCATCCGCGATCCGAACAACATAGACCGCACGAAAAGTATCGCCCCGATGGTTCTCGACAAGCTCGTATATCCCCGAGCCCATGCCTTTCCATGGCTTCGCGGAGCCGGGCGTACGGCCCAATTATAAAGTTCTTGGGCCATCTTCTTGAAAGCACCGCCACAACGCAATACAACGTCGCGTGCGCAGCCAGCCGCAACACCGTATCGGGCGTAATGCCGCGCCGCCCCAGGACGATGTCGTTGATTCTGGCCGGCGGCACATGCAAGGTTTTCGACAAGGCATGCTGGCTCAAACCCAGGGGGTTCAAGAAGTCCTCACACAGGATTTCCCCTGGGTGAACCGGGCGCATTCCATTGACTGCTTTCATTTCAGTACCTGTTTAATAGTAGTCGACTACTTCAACCTGTGCAGCCCCCTCTTTCGTCCAGAACGAGTCGATCGAGTAGGCGCGAACCGGCCAAACAGCCCACTAGAAAACCCTAGTTTTTGTTGAGTTCCAATGCGGATACCATATGCCAAAAAGAAATAAGCCTGCATTTCAGCAAACAATAAACCACGCTGCGCTTTTCAGGGGAACCAACCCAAAGCGGTTTTCGGCTGTCGCACCAGGGCGAGGCCGGGCTCCGCATCCCACACTCAAAAAACTCAAACGGTAATGTGTCTTGGACCGGTTCCGTGCCGGCCGAATGCGGGGCCCGGCGCCCCACATTCGACCAATCAGATCGCTCAAATGACATATGCTGCGGCCGTCACCGTACGAACGACGCGCGCGGGCGTGTCTGCCGTTGCCGATATCCCGATCCGCAAGAAGCCATTTCCTCAAAGAAGTTTTAACGATTTTTCCGAAAACAATGTCAAATAATGGAGCAATATCTTGAAACTTAACCGCTTTTTAACCTGGACGGCCATGCTGGCCTGGTGCGTGATGCTGGTCGGCTGCAGCAGCGACGACAACACCGGCAGCGATGCCGGCAAGCAATATTCCACCAAAATCTACATGCTGGCGGCCGATAGCGGGCAATTGACGCCAGGGCCCCAGGGCTCCGGCAGCGCCACCTGGACGCTCACACTGAAAAACCCCGGATCCAATGCGCTGTGGTACACCGACCGGCCGGGGCAAGAGGTGGGGGCCACACCGATCAAAGACTACGTAACCACGGTTTGGCGCGACGCCTACGGCAATGTCAACCCCAACGCCACAGCCCAATTCCAACTGGAGGGCGACAACGAGCTCGAAGGGGTTTACGTAAGCTTATCCAACCCTTCATACAACGAAAACGCCGGTACACTCACGTTCCAGGCGGAACTCCTGAATGAAACGCTGGCTCAAGACCTTACGTCAGCCCAGACGTTCAACAACGTTACGCTCAATGTGCTGAACAACGCCGTGGACGACAAACCCGTGTCGTCCTACATCCAATACGCCGAGCAAGCGACCCTGCAACCGACCGGTGCCGCCAATCAATTCAAAGTCGTATTAAGCGATGCAGGCCCCGATATGTTCTGGGTGGACAACGCGCCGGGGAAATACTCCGACAGCCGGCCAATGTCGTATTTCTTCCCTCAATGGCCGTACGTTTTCAAAGACAGCCCGCCCAATGCCGCCCTGTTCGGAACCACCGCCGCTGGCGAGTTGAAATTATATTTCCTGACCCTTACCGATCCGGTCTACAACCAGGCCTCGGGGCAGGCCAGCTATACCGCTACGCTTCTGGGCCAGACCGCCGGGGCGCTGGAGACGATCAAGCAGGCTGTCCTGAGCATCGACTCGGGCGCGTTCTCGCGTTTCCCCCTGCCCGGCAAAGGCACGGCCTATCAGGCATTCGGCCAGGGCTACGACCCATCCACGGCCAACTCAAGCTCCCTGTACTTCGGCAGCGACATCGCCCGCAAGCAAATGGGATCGCTATGGGGAACCCAGTCCTTCCTCACCAACAGTTGCGCGCCTGACTGCCGCAACGACCTGCAGACCATCAAGAATCTAGGCATCAACCTGATCCGCCTCTACGACTGGGATCCCCGCAACGACCACAGCCAGTTCCTCGATTACGCCAACAGCCTGAACATCAAAGTGGTCGTGCCCATCAGCAATTGGCTGCCCAAGCAAAGCTCGACCGTCTGGGATGAACAGGTTCCCGGTTATTTTTCAAGCCGCAACTTCGGCAATAAGGCCGGCACCGACTGGCACCCTGCCATCGCCGGCGTCATTATCTCGAACGAACTGGACAGCCCCTCGGAAGACGGCGGCATCCACTACGTTCCGGCAATCGGCCTGGTGGCGCGCTTCCTGCAGGAAGCCGACAAACGAGGATTCAGCAAAACCGTTCCCGTGGGCATACCGGTAACCTTCGTCCCCCGGGGCGAGCCTTTCGGGCCGGGCGGCCAGAACCTGCCGGGCTGGAACCAGTTCAACAAATTGCTGACCGACCCCCGAACCGCCCCATACAAAGACCGGCTCATGCTATGCGCCAACACCTACAACGACAAGGTGTACCTCACCGCCAACGCCGAAGGTACGGGCGAGGGCTGGATCCCGCTGACCTACAAGCAATTCGGCGCTCCCATCCTGTTCACGGAAATCGGCTACAGCCGCGCAAAACCCGACTACAGCCAGCAATACGTGCATGATCAGTTGCAAAGCGTGCTCGACTACCAAAAAGCCAATCCCCAGCAAGTACTCGGCGCCATGCACTTCCAGTTCGACGACAAAGTCTGGAAGCAGACTCCCGGCGACACCGATACCGAAGGCGCTTTCGGCATGTTCCATCACGGCGCCATCGTAAGGCAGATCCCAACCGTGCAAGCCGACTATGACTTCTATGCGGACGGCACCAATGGCAACTTCGGCACCCTTACCATCGACAAGCTCGACCAGACTTCCATCTATACCCCCGTGGTAGATGCCTACAAATAACTAAAACCGCCTCGCCAGCCACTTCGACGCGCGCCGCCCGGCGCGCGTCGCTCCATCCGGCAATACACCTGCTCCCTCCCCTAAAGTAATTCCTCCCTGGGCCGTTAATGCGAAGGAACAGGAAGAACTACGGCTTGATTTCCGCCCAAACCCGCCCCCGGGACGCAGCGTCAAACTCTAATTCTTCTTGGCAACCAGAGGCGAAGCAGTGTTTCGCCGTATTCATACCTAGGAGTTATCCATGGCTGTTATTAACACCAACTCGCTTTCCCTGATTGCCCAAGGCAATTTGAATAAGTCCCAATCGGCTCTGGGCACCGCCATCGAGCGCCTGTCGTCCGGCATGCGCATCAACAGCGCCAAAGACGACGCCGCTGGTCAAGCCATTGCCAACCGCTTCACGGCCAACATCAAAGGCCTGACGCAAGCCACCCGCAACGCCAACGACGGTATCTCGATCGCTCAAACGACCGAAGGTTCGTTGAACGAAATCAATAACAACCTGCAGCGCATCCGCGAACTGTCGGTTCAAGCCACCAACGGCACGAACTCGGCCTCCGACCTGAAATCCATCCAGGACGAAATCGGACAGCGCCTTAGCGAAATCAACCGCGTGTCGGAACAAACGCAATTCAACGGCGTGAAAGTCCTGGCCAAGGACAACGAGCTGAAGATTCAAGTCGGCGCCAACGACGGTGAAACCATCTCCATCAACCTCAAGCAAATCGACAGCAACACGCTGGGCTTGGGCTCTTTCAATGTCAGCGGCCCGCAAGGCGAATCCTCCGACATCAACGGCATTGACGCCACCGCAGCCAAGAAAGTTTTTGGCGACACCACAAGCGTTACCGCCGCGGCTCTTTCGACGGCATCGGGCTCCACAAGTGGCGACCTGGCCAGCAAGCTGGGCCTGTCAAGTGCAGCAAACGTTTCCACCGGCACCGTCGTCTCCGACAAGAACGGCAACTGGTATGCCAAATTTGACATCAGCAGCATCAATGCCACCGACGCTGCAACCTTGCAAGCCAAGGGTATAACGGTCGACTCTGGCGCTGCAACCGTTTATGTTGCAGTGAACCCCACGGCAACAGATGGCTCTGTAGACACCACGACCACAACCGGTACCGCAACCTTTAAATTGGACTTCGATACCGCCAATATCGTACAAGGCTCGACTTCCAATCCTTTGGGTACGCTGGACAAAGCCTTGGCCCAAGTCGACGCGCTGCGCGGCGAACTGGGTGCCGTTCAAAACCGCTTCGAATCCACGATTGCCAACCTGAACAACACGGTCACCAACCTGTCGTCGGCACGTTCGCGTATCGAAGACGCCGACTACGCCGTCGAAGTTTCGAACATGACTCGCGCACAGATCCTGCAACAAGCAGGTACTTCGGTTCTGGCCCAGGCCAACCAAGTTCCTCAAACCGTGCTGTCGCTGCTGCGTTAATTCGCAAAGCGCATCCCGCTGGAACTTCAGCCAACTGGAGTTCCGACCCTCAAAAACCAGCCCTTTGTGGCTGGTTTTTTTTGGCTGATCGCAGCCATAACTAGCCTAAAACCTCCTCGTTATTCGCCGCATTGAGTTTTTACGCCAGATGCTAAGCTGAACGATACCCAACTTATTCTTTGGAGTTCGGCTTGAACGCGCCCAGCCCTCTTTTGCAACCCGACACCACATCCACACTACGGCTATCCAAACCGGTTCCATGCGCCTCACCCATTCATCTTCGGGCAGTGGCGCATCTATACGGGATAGAAACGGCTGCGCTGGAGAATGCGCGGGTTTTGGAACTGGGTTGCGAAACGGCCGGAAACCTATTGCCCTTTGCTCTGGCATACCCCAACGCCCATGTAGTCGGTGTGGATTTATGGCCGGAAAACATACAGCATGGGCAAAAACTGGCACAGGATTTGAGCGCCAAAAACCTGGAACTGCACAACAAGCTATTCACCGAAATCGACCAGGACTTCGGCACCTTCGACTACATCATCGTTCACGACGAATTCACCTGGGCGCCCTCTGTCCTGCGCGAAGCCATTCTGCGGATTTGCCGCGAAAACCTCTCGCCGCTTGGCATTGCCTATATCAGCTATAACACCTACCCCGGCTGGAAGGCCGGCGACACGCTGCGCGATGCCATGCAATTGCACAATCATTCCGCCAGCACCATGGAAGAAGTGCTAGCCGGGGCCGCCGCCATGCTGAACCCCATGTCCGACGGCTTGGCCAACCATAACCCCCAGGCGGCCTCGCTGAAAGCGGCCGTGGAAAAAATCAACCAGCACCCCGACTACTACCTTAACGGCGAGTTCCTGCAAGCCACCGCCGCCTCGTTTTACTTCATAGAGTTTGCGGAAACCGCTGCACAAGCCGGGTTGGCATACGTGGGCGATGCGGAGCCGCAAGGCGAAATGTCGGTTGCCCATGGCCAAAATGTGCAACTTAACCATAGCCTTATAAGCCTGGGCCAGCCCAAGCTCATGAAGCAGCAGTACCTGGACTTTGCCATCGGCCGCGAATTCAGAAATAGCCTGTTCGTACATCAGGAAAGGGCAGCGGACATTTTAAGTGCCCCCGACCTTAATCGGCTTGCCGGTCTGAACTGGGCGGCTTGCCTTAAACAAAGCACATTCAGCAACGCAGCAGGGCAACCCGCCAAGTTCTTTAATCCACTAGGCAACACCTTTGATATTACCGACGCACTTGAAATCCGTATTTGCCACACCCTGGCCAACGTTTGGCCGGCCAACCTAAGCTACGAAAACCTTGTTGCCTCTGCCCAAGATATTGAAGCATGGTTGAAACCAGAGCAAGCCCAACATGCCGCCGAAGGCATACAGCGTGCATTGGAAAACCTGTTCAAGCTAGGCGCCCTGCACTACAGCCTGGATGAAGGCCCATATAACCACGCCAAAAATCATGCGCTGCAGCCTTTTATCGACCTAAACAACTTTGCCCAATCCAGCAACAGTGAAAACATATCCATAAATGGCTTCAACCTGTGGCATGCCCCACTGCAGTTGCGCTTGACGCCCTTACAAGGCAGACTACTTGAAAAAATCAATGGCTCACTCAGCACAAAAAAACTGCTGAACCTGGCCACCGACACACCACAATCAGAACCAACAGATACGTACACCGACTTGTCGGCACTAGAACCACGCGATGCAGCCGAATCGCAAGCCGCCCAGCTTGCCGACCTGATGAGTGCCTTACGATCACAAGGCGCATTGCTAGGATCCCACACGGCATGGTTGGAGCTCTTTCAGACTCTGTTGGGGACCGATCTCCTGCCGTCTGTTAACCGCTTGCAATATTTAAACCCGTATCTGACATACCTTCACGCATCGGGGAACCAACGCTCCGAATCAAATTTTTTGCTCAAGGGGGAAAAGCCCGCAACAGCAAACACCAAGGAGTTCTTCAGCCAACAACCAAAACCAGAAGCGGTCAATACCTTCAATAAAATTCAAGCCATGCGAAGGCAGCAGCGGTTTTCCGAAGCGGAGCCTATCGCCCGCGATCTGACTGCCAAGTACCCTTATTACGCTACCAGCTGGCATATATTGGGCATTATTCTGGGGGAGATTGGAGAAACGGCACAAAGCGTCAGCCCACTCTTCAAGGCATTATCTTTACAGCCCTTAAACACCTCAATTTACGCCGACTTAAGCGCCGCCCTGCAACTGCTGAATGAAATGCAATGCGCCGAAGCTGTTCTTCGGCATGCACTGACGATCGATCCCTCGCACATTCCCAACTGGCTGAACCTTGGAAACCTACTCCGCAGCCAGGACAAAACATCATTAGCGGAAACTTGCTATCGCAATGCACTAATAACCGATCCAACCGACCCCGGCGCCCTCAATAATCTATCCACGGTACTGGGCGATCAGGGCAATCTGGCCGAATCCATCGAGTGTCTTCGAAAGGTTATCAATGCGCAGCCAGACAACTTCGCGGCATACAGCAACTTATTGTTCGTGCTGTCCCAATACGCCGACATTACGCCCTCCGAGCTCTTCAAAGAACATCGTGCATTTGGGCGGCGCGTGGAAAAAAGCATAAAAAAACAAACCCTGCCGTTGGCTCACGGAACTCCGAGTGATCCACAGAAAATATTACGCCTAGGATTTGTATCGGGAGATTTGCGCAATCACGCTGTCGCCAGTTTCATCGCACCTATTTGGGAATCGTTCAATAAGCGTGAATTTGAGCTCTATGCCTATAGCAACACCCCATCTGAAGATAGTGTGAGCCAACGATTAAAAGCCCACATCAAAAGCTGGAAAAAAGTGCGCTCATTAAGCGATCAAGAGCTGGCCAAACAAATCCAACAGGACGAAATAGACATTCTGTTCGATCTTTCAGGCCATACGGCGCACAACCGGCTGCCCATGTTTGCCCTAAAACCAGCACCCATACAAATCAGCTGGATTGGATATCCGGGTACTACTGGATTGAAGGCAATGGATTATTACCTGGCCGATGACTATTGGGCGCCCGAGGGTGTGCTTGATGATCAATTCTCCGAAAAATTGTTGCGCATACCGTGTGTAGCGCCATTCCAATCGGCGGTTAACGCGTCCGATATTAATTCTCTACCTGCATTAAAAACCGGGTACATAACCTTTGGCAGCTTCAATCGCATAAGCAAAATCAATAACGAGGTTATCACTACGTGGTGCCAGATTCTCCAGGAAATACCGGATGCACGTCTTGTTATTGGACACATGCACGGCTCGACGATGAAACGAGACACACTAGCGCGATTCGAAAAACTCTCCATCGACCCCGAGAGATTAATCTTACGGGAGCGTACCAACATGCATGAATATTTGAAGCTTCATCATCAGATAGATCTGATGTTGGATGCCTTTCCATATGGCGGAGGCACCACTACCCATCATGCACTACAAATGGGAGTTCCAACACTTACACTTGCCGGACAAACGCTAGCCGCCCGAGCTGGTGCAAGCCTAATGAGCCAAGTAGGCTTAGATGATTTTATTGCTGACGGCAAAACTCAATACATACGAAAAGCAGTTTACTGGAGTAACAATCTTTCAGAGCTCGAGCAAATCCGGGCAAACATGCGCAGCCGCATCGCCACATCACCTCTAGATAGCTCGGCGGGTATAGCCAAAAGCCTGGAAGAGGCGCTACGCACTCTATGGAACCACTATTGCTCAAAGGAAGCGCCAGCATTGCCTATGCCCAAGCTCATACATTGAAAATACGAATGACATGCGGCATCGAGACACCTAGCCACCAAGGCTAAGCACGGAGCCTTAAGCACGCATGTTCATTGCCACCATTAACTGAATCAACACCAATAAAGTAATATTTATGGCTACCCCATCCAAGTTTGATAACGATACATTCCTTCCAGCCCGCGAACATCTAAATGATTTTCTGAAGAAATGGGCTATAAGCCTCAGACACGAAAGTGGGAAGCTGTTGGAGGTTGGCCCACAAGATCGGTCTCTCGTCTCAGAAAGCTTTGGGAATTTTGCCATTGATACGTTGGATATCGTCGATACCTATAGTCCGACAATTATTGGGGACATCACAAAAACCAATCATCATATTCCGGACAGCACATACGATTGCGTAGTTTGCATGGAAGTCATAGAGCATACGCTAAACCCTTTCGACGCCGTGAAGGAAATACGGAGGATCCTGAAAGACGGCGGATATTTATTAATATCTGCCCCTCTGAACTGGCGGATACATGGGCCAATCCCAGACTGTTGGCGTATCACAGAACATGGCTGGAAAGCGTTGCTGCGTGACTTCGATATTATAGAGATCGATAGCCTTGAAACACCCGAGCGGGAACTATTCCCCATAAAATATAATGTTGCTGCGAAATGCAATAAAAACAAGGCTACGCTAGATAGCGAATTGGTATTTCGATATATCTAGCCTTCAACCAGGCATTTGAAATACCGTCCACTTGCGTAGCTCAAATGCCTCGGCTGCCATCGTAAATTTTTACCTTGAACTGCGGTGAAGCCCTCGCCAGCAACTACTCATGGCTGCCTCGACTAGGTCTTGGTAGATTGATAAAACTTTTGTAGGCGTTGCGTTCTGGAGCTCTTAAAAACAAAATCCCTGTCATAGTTGAGCTCATATTCCCGGTTCGCCTCTCCGAGAATAACTAGCTTGCTAGCGGGGTCAGCCGCGTGATTTATATGAATATCATAATAAACGCGCTCTTTACCAGTGTGATTTTGCCCTGACATATGCCATAAACATGAATTCATGACAACAAGATCACTAGGAAATATTTTAGGCGCAGCTCTTGCGAGATCTTTCGGCAAAATGTCATTTATCTCGCCGACATCGCCAAGGTATCCAAACTTATGTGATCCTGGAATAAAGATTAATCCCCCATTATCGTTATTGCACTCAGTTAATGGAATAAAGACAGAATATCTGTTGAAAGAGCCGTATTGATATCCAATATCCTGATGTAGAAAAACCGGAGATTTATCGTCATGGTCTTTTTTTACAATCCGGATGTTATATAACCCAACATTACCATCAAAGAATCTCGCCACCAGTTCCTTGAACTCGTTTTCAAATAGCATTCCCGCAAGGGGGTTTTCAAGAGAAAATTTAACCTCTGTCAGATGATATGGAGTCCGATCAAATTCCGGGCTAACCTTATAGTCGTCATAATATTTTTTATATTTTCCAACCAGTTGCTCTGAAAAGAAGTTCCTCAAAACGAAAAAACCTAGCTCATCCAGGATTTCTTCATTTATCTCCTCGCTCGAAAATGTTTCTTCTCGAATGAGCTTGTTCAGTTTAGCCAGCGGCATCTTGATGCTAATCATATATAAAGGCTTAAATCAGCCCTCCAAATCAAATTAATATGTATTTGGCCATACGATTCTCAGCAATCATGCCAACACATTATTTATGATAAAAATTCTCGTAGATTCTATATAAAAGCTACCAGTGAATAACACATCCTCCCCACGAATAGCCCACCCCAAATCCGACAGCTACGACCTTATGACCTTCGCGAAGATAACCCTTGGCATGGTGCTCTTTCAATGCAATGGGAATTGTGGACGAAACCGTGTTCCCACAGTGGGAAAATTCCGCAACAAATTTTTCCGTAGGGATATGCAAACGACGGCGCAAAGCCTCCAACATGAATTTATTGGCTTGATGAAACACAAAAAAATCGATGTCGTCAACACGACAATTTTCACCGAACAATGAAGAAAATAACTGAGGCACGCGCGACATCGAAAACTCAAAAATAGCCGGCCCATTCATATATAAATGAGCATCTGTGCGTACATTTCCGCTACTATCCGTATGCTCTATCGGAGCGGTACTACGCATAACAGGCTGACGATGACCGCCCATAGGCACTATCAAATTATCTGCTCCGGATCCATCAGTACCATACCGAAAGCGATCTAAAAATGGAGCATCGCCCTTCACAGCGCTGACCAAGGTTGCCGCCGCGGCATCGCCAAATAATGTACGAACACTTTTATCGCCAGGGTGAATGTATTTGCTATACGTTTCCGCGGTGACCAACAACACATTGCAAGCTTGGCCAGACTCGATCAGGCCTTTCGCTATACCAAGCCCGTAGATAAAGCCAGAACAACCCTGGTTAAAATCGAAGGCGCCACATGTCACAGGAAGACCTAAGCGGTCTTGCAGCACGCAGGCTGTCGCTGGTAACGCATAATCGGGGCTTTGTGTGCACAGAATCAAAAAGTCTATCTGTTCTCGTCCTATTGATGAGTTCTTGAAAAGTTTTTCACACGCACCAAACGCCAAATCAGAGGCGCACTGGCCAGCATCTACTACATGCCGGGTATGTATGCCAGTCTTGCCGAAAATTTTCTCTACATCCCATTGCGGATACTCGCGAGCCAAATCCTCATTGGTTAAAGTATTTGTTGGCAATACGTACTCGATCGCCTGGATACGCGCATGCAAACCCATCTATCTCACCTCGAAATCCGTTTAGCCGGCACGCCAAAAACAGTCTCCCCAGGCGCAACTTTACGCAAGACTACACTTCCAGCTCCCACACTCGCACCATGTCCAACATGCCCTTTGGGTAGCACCACTGCATGTGACCCCATGAACACTCCCTCGTCTAAGACGACGCCCCCGGTTACGTCGCAATGTCCACTAAGCGTGCTATAAGCCCCGATAGAGGTATCGTGCCCAATAGTGCATGCTGAATTAATGGTGGCAAAGTCACCAATATGCAGATCAGACGACACAACAGTTCGAGGGCAAATCACGACGCCCTCTCCAATTTTGGCGCGCTGCCCCACAATTACCGACGGATGGATCAGCGTGAAGAACGGTACTTCTTTTCCACGAAGTCGCTTAACCACGTCTTTTTTCCCAACAGGATCTGCTATTGCGCATACAAGCCACGCATTCTCCTGCGGCTGGAAACCATCAATTGTTGAAACAATCGGCGGGAGCCCAGGGAATTCGTCAAGCGCACTGGCAATATCGTTAACAAAGCCAACAATAATCCAGTCCGGATTGACATTACACCAATCACACAGCCACGCATACACTTCGCGGCCAAAGCCTCCTGCACCCACGATATAGAGCTTTTTCATCCCTATCCCTACGCGGCCAAGTACCCGCCATCAACCACAAGAGAAGTTCCAGTAACCCATCGTGCAGCGGGAGATAATAAATAGTGAACGGCATACGCCACATCCAATGGGCTTCCCAAACCTAACGCGTGCTTTTCCTCTATTGTTCTCATCGCGCCCTCACCCACCAAACCTTTAAGTGAATCGACCATTTCGGTCCGCACAGCCCCAGGGGTGACAGCATTCACTCGAATGCCCTCGGGAGCCAGTTCTAGAGCGGCGGCCCTGACCATGGATTCAATGGCTCCTTTGCTGGCGCAGTAACCTAGCAACGCTGGCTCCGCCGCTTGCGCCATTACCGATGACAGTAGAACGATGCTCGAACCTTGGCGGCAAACCCCCTTCTGGCGAAAAGCCTTGATCAATGAGAACGCCGAAGTCACATTCGTGCTCATCAGAGTGTTCCAATAATTCAATGAGCTTGCCCGAATAGGCCTAGGTGTTTGAACTCCAGCCGCATGTACCATGCCATCTAAAGGCGAAGCATCTTTTGCAAGCTCCTTTAGCCACATCGACACATCGATGTCAGACAGAAAATCGAAGGGAGCGATGCGATGCCCTTCACCCTCGAGCATGTCATGCGTTGCATGCAAACGTTCAGAATCACGCGCAGTCAGCACGACTCGCGCACCCTGCTCGCTAAGCCAAACTGCTACTTGGCGTCCAATACCTGAAGATGCCCCAGTTACCAATATGTGCCGATCCATCAGCGAAAAAGGAGTGTTGCTGCTCTGTTCCGTCATTGGCCCACCTTCGGCATAATGGTCAACGGGCTAATCCACATATCATTCAACTGCGCGACACAACCAGCCCAGGAATATCCAACCCCAAATCCCGCCAACATATAGCATCCGTTGGTGCGGCCACCTTGCTCAACGCATGCTGTGCTCATGGCCAAGGGAATGGAGGTCGAGCTTGTGTTGCCGAAATTTTGCACATTCAGCACTACCTTTTCTACAGGCAATTTCATCCGTTTGGCCAGATGCTGCAACATAAAACGATTTGCCTGGTGAAATACATATTTATCGATTTCATGGCTGGAAGTATTTGTAGCGCCATGCAGTGCGGCAACAAGCTCCGGAACACGCTTCAGCGTAAACGCGAAAATTTCCGCACCATTCATATATAGATCAAACCGTCCGCGGACATCGGAGTCATCCAGCGTCTTTTGCGTACCTTGACGGTCTCTAAAAGCCCCTCCTGGAACGATAAGATGATTCGCGCCACGGCCATCAGTTCCTAAAACAAAAGGGAGAGGTGCCGCGCTTTCATCATGATCCAGCAAAGTCGCCGAGCCGCCATCCCCAAAAAGGGCAGCAACGGAACGATCTGTTTTCGCAACAAGTTTGCTAACTGTGTCGCCTACCAATAGCAATACACGCCGGCTACCACCTGAAGACAATAACGACGCGGCTAGCCACAAGCCATAAACATAACCGGAACATCCAAGAGCGACATCGAACGCCGCCGCACTTACAGGCAATCCAAGTCGTTCCTGCAACACACACGCTGTGGCAGGCAATGTGTAGTCGTGTGTCTGCGACACGAAAATCAATGCATCGACACTACCAGGATCCACATCTAGATCGCTGAATAAGCGTTGTGCAGCGGCAGCGCACAAGTCGGAAGCACATCCGTCTGCAACAACGCGCCGGCGCTCGACTCCAGTGCTGGCGATAATTTTTTTTATTGCATCGATACCAAACTGGTCAGCCAGATCCAAAACTTCGTGTACAGTCTCTGGCACGGCACAAGCCATTCCAGATATCCTGACATTTTTTACCCAGCGCGCTTGACCCGCACCCAACGCCGCAGTTGTGTTCTGCATAGCCTCTTTTACCTTTAAGCGCTTACCAACTCCACCACAGCATCGACTGTCTCGCAACGATTCAGCTTGTCTGCTGAAAGGCTTTTATTCAGGCGTTCGTCCACGAGCGCCATGAAAGCAACTACCGCCAACGAATCCCACTCCAAGGGCTGTCCCAATTGGATGCACCCCTCATCGGCCTCCATGGCCTCTTCGATTAAGCTTAAAATTGAATCTGTCATGATCGATTTCCATAAAAACAAAGTAGACGTTCATAACGGTTATGACGTCAAAACACCAAGAGAAAAGTCAGGCTTATATATCTGCCCAAACAGAGCAGGACTTTCTAAAATGCAAGACTTTTTCCTCAAGGTCGCTGAAATATTTAGGCGGCTTGCTCGTCCAAGTTCGAGCTGGAATACGTTTGCACACCTGGTGATCCTCTTCAAAAATTTTTCGATTCATCTTAGCCGTTGATTGGATGAATGCATCCACAACTTCTTGATAACGAGAATCTGCAGCTAACGCTGAGTAAAGCCTACTGGTAAAGTAAGTTTGGTTATCCTGTAAAGATGGAAAAAAATTCTGTAGCGAATACGAAAACCCATACGTAGAAGAAAGCATGGAAAATGGAAAAATAAAAATACTCGAATAGCCTTCAAGCGCATTTCCAGTAGAAAAATACTTTTTCATGCTTCTTAAGCGCTTATCCAATCTTTCATTACCTATCCGAGAATGCCAGATAGAATTATTGCCAAGGAAAAAATTTTCCCCTTCAGTAAGTTGTAATGTCGCTAATGTATCAACATGAATAAGCGGAATATGGTATGGCTCTAACGCATTTTCAAGCGCAATGGCCCAAGCGCTTTCAAAAAAATATCTATTTACATCGCTGCAACCACTCAATTGAGAAGATATCTCTGCAAGAGAATCGTATATACGGCCTCCTAGCTGCTTTTTTAACGACTGTATTGGATCCACAGCAAAAAAAATAAAATCCCCGCAAAAATCCACATGAAATTTATTGAGATCCGCCGCAGTAACATCACACCTCGTAAAGCTCTTCTTATTCGCTATATTCAAGCGACCATTGGAATATCCCCAGCCATGGTATTTACAACGTATCGGCTCTTTGCCTGCATCATCCATGAAAAACCGAGCCCCTCGGTGCGGGCATAAATTATCAAAAACAATAATATGGCCGTTATCATTGTAGACAATTAACTCAAAACCTAGGATCTCAAATCTCATGAAATCATTATTATTAAAGATTTCACTTTTTAAGCAAATTGGATGCCAATACTTACTTACAAGTTTATTTGCAATCGAAATCGTTTCGCATGCCATATCTGTGTATTGAATTGCCACTTAGCTATCAACCTTCCTTCAGCCATATACTCACTAAAAGCAAATATTAAAATATATAGCCCTATAAAATTTGACAGTCTTTCATTATTCCAATCATCGAATACACTCAGTTCTTCTTTGACTCATCCATCGGCCCGCGTACGATACTCGATATTTTCGAAATCTCAAGTTGATTCAAGTTTGGATAAATCGGCAAACACAATACTTTTTTCGCCAACCTGTCCGCTATTGGTAAGTTCTCACATGAAGCCGAGGCCATGCCTCTATACATCGGAAACTCGCTTATCAAGGGATAAAAATATCTCCGAGCGTAGATATTTTTGTCCAATAACGCTTCAAACAACTGATCTCGGCTTAGTGGATAATCGTCTTCAACCAGTATGGGATAATATGAATAGTTGGCCTTTGCCTGCCCTGCATCACCAACAGGAAGAATTCCGATAACCCCACTTAATTGCTTATCGTAAATGCGGGCAATTTCCCGGCGGCGCCTAATTGCCCGATCCACGTGCGTTAGCTGCAGCAAACCAAACGCAGCATTCACTTCGCTCATCTTGCCGTTAATGCCGGCGGCAACCACGGTAAGTTCATCCACAAACCCAAAGTTCTTCAATCTATCTATACGCAGCTTTGTCTTGGCATCCGGGCACACAATGGCGCCCCCTTCAAAGGTATTGAATACCTTGGTCGCATGAAAGCTCAATACACTTAAATCGCCATGCCGCAAAATACTTCCGCCCTCGTCTTCCACACCAAAGGCGTGAGCCGCATCGTAAATGACACGAAGGTTATAGTTATCGGCAATGGCTTGGATCGCCTCCACATCGCATGGATTGCCATAGCAGTGCACCGGCATGATCGCCGTAGTATGGGGGGTGATGGCTGCTTCGATCTTTTTGGGGTCGAGGTTCAAAGTGTCCGGATCGATATCGGCAAATACCGGCTTAATCCCATTCCACAGCAATGAATGCGCAGTCGCCACGAACGAATACGGGGTGGTAATGACCTCGCCCGTTATCCGTAGTGATTGCAGCGCGGTTAGCAAGGCTGTCGTGCCATTATTGAACAGGCATATATATTCAACCCCCAGGTATTCGCAAAGCGCCTGCTCCAGCTGTTGATGCATGGGGCCGCCGTTGGTCAGCATTTTGCTGTCCCAAATTTGCCGCAAATAAGGGATGAACTCCTCCAAGGGAGGCAAATATGGTTGGGTTACATTGATGCGGCGCCCGCCCACAGCTTCTTCCATGCCATTGCCAGCCGATTCAAAGCTTTGAATATCGAAATTATTTGCTGGAACAATGCTATTCATTGGCGCAATGGATTTTGGAAAGAATAGCCAAAGCATAGCAAGGGCCACCGCCGGGCAATCGGTGGAACTATGGGGTGAACAGGCAGGAATGAGGGGAAATGCGCTTAGCTATTGCCGCTTGCAAAGCTCAATCTTCCCCGATTTTGAGCGCCATTTAAAAGGAGGAGCGTGATTTCTTAAGAGAAGTACGCTGAAGTGGCTAAAGAAACGCGCTCCCACATAAACAATTGCACCTGTTTACCACCTCTGCAGGTCACAGCAAGCGTGTCGAAACTCGTCACTCCCCAATGAAAAACATTTTGCTAGCCTTCCTGACGCCCTGCCATTCTTCCCTGATGCGTCCAGAATCGTGATCGGTCTGCCAACATTTCCGTAATTCCAGTCAATCGTCCCAGGTGGAACCAGCACCTGGGACGATACGCACGGCAGCAGCACGTGATGCGCCCAACTTGCGAATGTACAGCGCAGTTCACGGTCTTGCAGGCATTCCGAGTTATACACGGTTGAATGAGTTTGTATACGTCCTCCAGCCCCCCGTTGTGCTCCTAGCTAAACAGCAACACCGTCCGCCCTGAACACAAACGGCATTCACCCCTTACTCATAGTGAACAAACAGTTCCCGATTGCAGCGGGTGCATTCGTGTGTCTTCAAATTCGATCTGTAGCGGCCGCGAATGTAAATGCCCTTGTTGCCGCAATGTATGCAGCGCGGGCGGCCATTGTCCATCACGGCATGAGGCAGGCTTCGGTATTCGCTTTCCCGCAGAAGGCTGTCTACGGGAAGAAACAGCAAAGCACAAACGGCCAGCGCCGCCACCCATGGCCAAAAGCCGGTCAGTATGCCGGCGGCGTAAGTCACGACCAGCACCACGGCGGCAAGGGCGACGACAAGTGTGGTGCGCTGGCTGCGGTTCTTGGCAATGCGTGCCTGAAGCGCGCGCTCGTAGGCGGCATCGGTTTCGGCGTTGGGAAACGCAAGGCGCGGGGTTTGCTCTGGGTGGGTACGCCCATGGAACCGGGCGCCGTCTCCGATAAAGGGCTCTTTCTCGGGGGATTGCGCGGGCTGCCGCCGCAGCTTGGGACGCAGGTCTTTTCCGCAGTTCGGGCAAAACTTGTCCGAACGCTGGATTTCATGATTGCATTTAAAACAGTTCATCGAAAAATCAAAACACCATACAGGTTACCGGAATCAGCGGCTGATTTTAACGTGCAGGAAAAAACGCGAGGCTCAATGACAAGCCGTGTTGGCGATAAGCCGGCCAGGCGCAGCCCAACACCAGCCGCCTTGTAATATGCAATCTGACATTAATCCAAAAAAACAGGAAGTTTCCGCATAGACATATTTGTCGACAACCAGACACACTCTCTCATTGCCTGCTGTATTGTGAATATCGTTTTGGCAACCGGAATAATCAATGTATGCAATCAGGTCATGGCAAGCGGGATTGCTCTCGAAACTTATTGTGCATACAATAAAGCCATGAGGATTATCTTTGATCCTCGTAAGGACAGGCAAAATCTGGGAAAACATGGCGTCTCACTTGCCGATGCTGGCAGATTCGAGTGGTCAACATCAGTTATGTGGCCTGACTGTCGGCAAGACTACGGAGAATTGCGAATAGCAGGCCTGGGTTACATCGGCCATCGCCTGCATTACATCGTATTCGTAGAACGCGATGACAACCGGCGCATCATCAGTTTGCGTAAAGCAAACATTAGAGAAATCAAACGCTATGCCGAAACTTAAACCTCAAACCATTATTCCAACGCCTGACGAAGACCTTGCCATTACCGCCGCGGCCGCCACGGATCCCGACGCCATGCCGCTAACTGACACGCAATGGAAGCAAGCGAAACCAAAATCCCGAATTGGCCGCCCGCCCGCTGACATTACCAAAGAACGCATCACAATTCGCCTTTCACGCGACGTGCTGAAGCAATTCCGTGAAGGCGGTGCAGGCTGGCAAACACGCATGGATCTGGCATTGAAAGACTGGCTTAAAACCCGATCGTCCAGGTAATCGAGTAACACGGCCAACAGCATCACGCCCGATGCGAACAAGCCCTACTTGCTGTCGGGCATGATCGCAGCATCCAGGATATTCAGCGACCAGATTTCCAATTTGAGCAGGGGTAGCGGCTTTCAGGCGCTGTTCTACGCCTTCGGGCAAGGAATCGAACTTTCGAAGCAAGCAGCCGCTTCAACACGGCACACTTAAGCCCATTAGAATTCCGCAGCGCTTGCCATTCAATAAAGATATATTTAATATACATCTTTAACGAAATACGATCCGACGCCCTGCCTATCCAGGGTACAAACACATGAAACGAAAACAAGCGCGCAATCGTTTTTTTCCGGATTCGTAGTACTCGACGGCGCAACATAAGGAACAAGCATGGACATCGACAGCTTCAAGGCCCAGCACGAGAAAATTCTGGAGGGCATTGCCGCCCTGCGCAACTATGCCAAGGCCGGCATTGCGGAAAACGCCGAGCTTATCGCCGGCCAGGTTGTTGCGTTGAGTTCCATCATCAAGGTTCACCTGGCCATCGAAGATCGGGTCCTTTACCCCTCACTGCAGAAAAACGCGCATGCCGAGCTGGCCGCCATGGGGCGCGCCTACCAGGATGAAATGAAGGACATTGCGCAGGCCTATACGGCCTTTTCGCGGCGCTGGAACACGCCCACGCAGGTGGCCCGCGAAGCGGAAGGCTTTCGCCACGATGCGAATACGGTGCTGAAAATGGTGTACCAGCGCATGCAAAGAGAGAACGCGGAGTTCTACCCTGCCATTGAAGCGGCCTGAGGCCGAGTCCCCGAGACTGAACCCGAATCGAGGCCTGAACCTGGCTCCAGGCATATCAAGATTCGGCTTGAGCTGAACGCCGCACCGCCCAGCAACCGGCAATCAGGGCGGCCACATGCAAGGGACATCATCGGCCCTTGCATTGCCACATAAAACCAGCCGCTTATTTTGCCTGCATCAAGTGGTCGGCTTCGGCCGAGGCGGCGCTAAGCGTCGGCACGGCGGGTTCCTGGCCATTCAGCGCGCGATCGAGCTGCTGGTGGAACATGGCTCGTATTTGCGGGTAGTTGCTGACATTGAAGCTGCGCGACGTCAGCACCTGGGGGTTGGCGTACACGGCAACCAGGTTGCGCCAGTCGCCCAGGTTCTTGTAGTACGAAGCGTCGGTGCTGTTGAACGCCTGCTGGGTCAGCGGCAGGTAGCCGGTGTTCTGGTACCAAGTGGCGGCGTTCTTGGTTTGCGACAACCAGGCCAGGAATTGCGCCGTGGCTTTGTCCTCGGCGGCGGAATGGCCGCTGGTCGTCCAAAAGCCGGCGCCGTCGACAAAGGGATTGCCGGGCTTGGACGTGACTTCGGGGTAATAAGGCAGTCCCGACACGCCGAAATCCAGGACGTTCTTGTCGCGGAAGGCGCCCAGATGGCTGGAATCGGACATCAGCACGGCGCATTCGTTGTTGGCGAAACGCTTGACCGCCACGCCCTCCTGGTCAGGCTTGAGCATGAGTTCGCTGCGCACCCAGCTGATCATCAGCGACAAATGCTTCACGTACACGGAATCGAAGATGAAAGCGGGCTCGACCTTGGTCTTGACCTTGGCTTTCTTGCCTTTGCTGTTGCTATGCACCGCCACGGTTTCCACGGCTACGTAGCGCTGGTTGTTGACCGCGGCGAGGTTCTCCAGGTTGATGGAAACCGGCTCGTCGGTGACCAGCGGGCAGTTGCGCGTGGCCTTGTTGGCCAGGTTGACCAGTTGGTCCTGCAGGCCGGGCCAAGAACGCTGCGGCTGCGCCGGAACGATGCCCGCCTTCTTGAAGGCGCTGACGTTGTAGAACATGACGGGCACTTCGACCATGTACGGCAAGGCCAGCATGCGGCCTTTGCCGTCGCGCATGAACCCGGCGTCAGGCGACACGAACCACTTGGCGTCCTTGATGGGGTATTTGGCCAGCAGGCTGTATAGAGGCTGAATGTAGTGGCGCTGCGCGATGGCATCCGGGTTGCGGTTGTTGTCGAGCTGCACGAGATTGGGGGTTTTCTTGCTCTTGGCGCTTTCCGCCAGGGCTGATTCGATGGCGTTGTTGGTGTCGAACGCCTTGACCGTGACCTTGACGTCGTCCTGGTCGCGGTTGAACTGCTTGACCAGCTTTTCAAAAACGCCGGCGTTGTGCTCATTCAGCGAATGCCAGACCTGAATGTCGGTGGCGGCGTAGACCTGCGGCATGCCTGCAAACGTAAATACGCTGGCCAGCGACAGCGTGCGCGCCAGATTGGGCACGCTAAAAAGCCGATGTATCTTCATGAATTGCTATCAACCTATAAAAGGAAAAACAGGCTCGGGGGTATTGCCTGAAACAATATCGGCCAGCGCGCGCCCGGAACCCACGCCCATCGTCCAGCCCAGTGTGCCGTGGCCGGTGTTCAGGTACAGGTTGGAGATACGTGTTCGGCCAATTATCGGGACATTGGAAGGGGTTGACGGACGCAAGCCCGACCAGAACTGAACATTATCAAAATCAAGGGCGGTTGGGAACAAACCGCGCGCCAAAGCTGACATATTTTCGCAACGGTTTGTATTCAGGGCCCGGGAATAGCCGCTTAGCTCCGCCACGCCGGCCATGCGCAATTGCTTGCCCAGGCGGCTGTAGACCACCTTGTGGGCGCTGTCGGTAAGGCTGACGCTGGGAGCCGCCGATTCGTCCACGATATCGAAGGTGGCCGAATAGCCCTTGGCCGGATACACCCGGCAAGGCACTCCCAATGGCGCCACAAGATGCGGTGTCCAGCACCCCAGGGCGGCCACGTAGGCATCGGCGGTAATGGTCTGAAACAGACCATCGGGCTTGACCACTTCCACCCCCTGCACCTGCCCCCCCGCCGCCAGCAAACGGTTGACTTGGGTGGAAAAGCGGAACTCCACGCCGGCCCGGCGGGCGTGCTCGGCCAATGCGGTCGTGAACAGGTAGACGTCGCCGCTTTCGTCCTCGGGGGTGTAGTCGCCGCCCACGATGCTGTGCCGGATCGATGCCAGCGCCGGCTCGATCTCCACGATCTCGTCCGGCCCAACGATGCGGCGGTCGACCCCGAAGTTGCGCATGACTCCGGCCGCCCGCTGCGAAGCGTCGAACGCCTCGTCGTCCCGGTAGAAATTGAGAATGCCGCGTTCCAGATGGTTGTACTCGATGCCCAGGTCGGCGCGCATGCCCTGCAAGGTGTGCAGGCTGTATTCGGCCATGGCCACCATGGCCTTGATGTTGGGAGCCAGGCGGCTGGGCAGGCACTCGCGCAGAAAGGCCAGCCCCCAACCCCATTGGCGCAAGTCGAACTGGGGCCGGAACGACAGGGGCGCATTTTTTTGCAGCAGCCATTTGAGCAACTGCAGCGGCGCCTGGGGATTGGCCCAGGGCTCCGCATAGGACACCGATATCTGGCAGCCGTTGGCCCGGCTGGTTTCCTGGGCCGGCCCGGGCTCCCGGTCGATGACCACCACGTCGTGCCCTGCCTGGTTCAGCCACCAAGCGGTTGCTGTTCCGATAATCCCGCTACCCAATACCGCTACTTTCATGGTTCCAACCTTTACACATCAATGGCTTTTGCCGATCGCCCGCCACGCCCGTCCGCCAAGGCGACGGGATTTGCGCGTCAGGGACTCGGATTTGCCCAGTCTGCCTTTCCGTCCCGTCCCATTTGGGCCCGCCCAAAGCGCTTGCTATGCCGGCGTTGCATCCGCTGCGCTGGTGAACGCATCGGCGAAGAACTCCTCGTCGGGCAGGCCGGCCTGCCGGACGAAATCGCGGCGCGCGCTTTCCACCATGACGGGTGCTCCACAAGCATACACCTGGTGGTTGGAAAGGTCGGGCAGGTCCTCGAGCACGGCCAGGTGCACGAAGCCGCTGCGGCCTGTCCAGCCGTCTTCGGGCAAGGCGTCGGAGACCACCGGCACATAGGAAAAACCCGGCCACTGTTCGGCCCACTGCCTGGCCTGGGCATCCAGGTACAGGTCTCCGGGCCGCCGCCCTCCCCAGTACAGCACCGCCTTGCGCGTCATGTTTTGCCGCATCATGTTTTCGACAATGGCCTTGATGGGCGCGAACCCGGTGCCGCTGGCCAGGAACACTATGGGCTTGTCACTGTCTTCGCGCAAAAAGAACGAGCCAAAGGGGCCCTCGACCCGCAGGATTTCGCGCAGCTTCATTTGCGTGGCGCCGACGCCGAACACATGGTCGGTGAAAGCGCCGCCGGGCATGTGCCGCACATGCAGCTGTACCTTGTTGTCGGCCGATGGCGGGTTCGCCATGGAATAGCTGCGGCGGCGGCCGTCCTTGAGGATGAACTCAATATACTGCCCGGCGTAATACCGGAAGGGCTCGGCCGGCGGCATCTGCAGCGTCACGACCGCCACGTCGTCGCCGAGCTTTTCAAGTCCCATGACGCGCACCGGCATTTTGCGGATTTGAATATCGCTGGCCATGCGGATCTCGCGCGCTTCGATGACCATGTCGGAAGTCGGCCTGGCTTGGCAGAACAGGGTATAGCCCTCGGCCAGCTCTTCGGGGGAAAGGATTTGCGCCGGGCACGATCCTGCCTCGAACGATCCGGACACCACCTTGCCCTTGCAGGTGGAGCAGGCGCCGCTGCGGCAACTGTAGGGCAGGACTATGCCCGCCTCCATGGCGGCATCGAGCACCGAGGCCCCCGGCTGAACCGTGAATTCGTGGCGTGTGGACTGAACAGTAACCTTGAAGCTCATGACATTCTTTAAACAGGGTTCAACACAACAAACCTTTCCATTTTAAGCCTTTGCCGGCCAATGCTGGCCGCCGCCAGGCAGCCCCGCCCGCGCAAGGGCTGCCCAGGCCTCGCCCGCGCCCCGTCGCAGCCCATCAAGAAAGCATATTTTGCCCGTGGAACACCCCGGCGGCATGCCCCTCGGGCGCGACGGCGGTCAGGCCGCTCGCAAAACAGGCTGCTTGACCTTGACGGACAAGGTCTTGCCCTTGCGCGCCCTCTTGCCCGCGTACTCAGCCAGGTCCTGCGGCCCAAGGGCGATTTCCGTTTCCTTGTTGCGATACACCCCGCTGGCAACCAGGCCCGCCGGCCCCAAGGCCGCCCATTGCGCAATGACGTCCGGCGCATCCAGGCCCATCAAGATGGTGCCGCGCCCGCCGCCCGACAATACCTTCAGTTCGGCCAGATCGATGACCAGGAAACGGCCTTTCTTGCTGAGCATGGCCAGTTGCGCATCGTCCGCCCTCAGCGCCAGCGGCTTGAGCAGGGCATCGCCCTCTTCCACCGACACGAACTGCTTGCCCGCGCGCTGGCGGGTGGTGAGATCCTTGAGCGTGGTGAGGAAGCCGTAACCGCCCTGCGTGCCCAGCACGTAGCGCTGCGCGTCGGCGCCCGCCACCATGTGCACGATGCGCGTGCCGTGCTCGACATCGACCATGGAGGTAATGGGCTGGCCGTCGCCGCGCGCCGAAGGCAGGCTGGATACCGCCACGGTGTAGACCCGCCCGGTGTTGGACAGCGCCACCAGGTTGTCGGTGCTGCGGCATTCGATGGCGTCGTACAGCGCATCGCCGGTCTTGAAGTTGAACTGGGAGGCATCGTGTCCATGCCCCTGGCGGGCGCGCAGCCAGCCCTTTTGCGACATGATGACGGTAACCGGCTCGTCCACCACGCGCGTTTCCACCACGGCGCGCTCGGCCGTCTCGATCAGGGTGCGCCGGTCGTCGCCATATTGCTTGGCATCGGCCTCGATTTCCTTGATCATCAGGCGCTTGAGCGAAGCGGGGTTGGCCAGCAGTTCGGCAAGCTTGGCCTGCTCTTCTTTTTGCTCGGCCAGCTCTTTTTCGATCTTGAAGCCTTCCAGGCGCGCCAACTGGCGCAAGCGCATTTCCAGGATGTCCTCGGCCTGGCGCTCGGAAAGGTCGAAGCGCTGCATCAGGGCGGCCCGGGGTTCGTCCGACTCGCGGATGGTCTGGATGACTTCGTCGACATTCAGGTACACCACCATCCGCCCTTCCAGCACATGGATGCGATCCGTGACCTTGTCCAGGCGGTGCTGGGTGCGGCGGGTGACGGTGTGGGTCCGGTAGGCCAGCCAGTCGGCCAGTACCTGCCGCAAGGCGCGCTGTCCGGGACGCGCATCGGTGCCTATGCACACCAGGTTTATGGACACGCTGCCTTCCAGGCTGGTCCGGGCCAGCAGGGTATTGACGAATTCGTCACGATCGATGCGGCTGGTCTTGGGTTCGAACACGAGGCGCACCGCGGCCTCTTTGCCGGATTCGTCGCGCACGGCATCCAGCAGCCCCAGCATCAATGCCTTGACCTGCTGCTGCTCGCTGGTCAGGCTTTTCTTGCCGGTCTTGACCTTGGGGTTGGTGCAGTCTTCGATTTCTTCGAGGATTTTCTGCGAGGACGTGCCCGGCGGCAATTCCGTGACCACCAGTTGCCACTGGCCGCGCGCCATGTCTTCGAACTGCCAGCGCGCCCGCGCCTTGATCGAGCCCCGCCCGGTGCCGTAGATGTGGGCGATGTCCTCGGGCGCCGAGATGATTTGCCCGCCACCGGCGAAATCGGGCCCCGGCACCAGCCGGAACAGTTCTTCGTCGTCCAGCTTGGGGTTCTTGAGCAGGGCCACGCAGGCCTGGGCGATTTCGCGCAGATTGTGCGACGGAATTTCGGTGGCCATGCCCACGGCGATACCCGACGCGCCGTTCAGCAGCATGACAGGCAGGCGTGCCGGCAGAAGCTGGGGCTCCTTCTGGCTGCCGTCGTAATTGGGAATGAAATCGACCGTGCCTTCGTCCAGTTCGTCCAGCAATATGCGCGAGAACGGCGTCAGCCGGGCCTCGGTGTACCGCATGGCGGCGGCGTTGTCGCCGTCGCGCGAACCGAAATTGCCCTGTCCGTCTATGAGCGGATAGCGCAAGGTGAAGTCCTGGGCCATGCGCACCATGGCGTCGTAGGCCGCCTGGTCGCCATGCGGATGGTACTTGCCCAGCACGTCGCCCACCACCCGCGCCGACTTCACCGGCTTGGCGTTGGGGCCCAGTCCCATGGCGTCCATGGCGTAAAGTATGCGCCGCTGCACGGGTTTCTGGCCGTCGGCCACCTCGGGCAAGGCGCGGCCGCGCACCACCGAAACCGCGTAATCCAGATATGCCTGCTCGGCATAGGCAGCCAGCGTCAGGCTTTCGCCGTCGCTCGGGCTGTCGAACAAACCTGCTTGTGTTGCATCCATAATTTAAATATCCACCTCGGCCAGATTGCCTTTTTCTTCAAGCCAACTGCGCCGCTGGCTGGATTCGCCTTTGCCCATCAACATGTCGAACATGCGCACGGTGGCCTCCACCCCCGCCTCGCCGCAACCCACCGGCATCAAGCGGCGGGTATCGGGATTCATGGTGGTGTCCCACAGTTGCTCGGCGCTCATTTCGCCCAGGCCCTTGAAGCGGCTGATGCTCCAGGAGCCTTCGCGCACGCCTTCGCCGCGCAGCTTGTCCTGGGCGGCGTTCAGTTCGCCCTCGTCCAGGCAGTACAGCTTGCGCGCCGGCCGCTTGCCCAGCGCCGGAACGTCCAGCCGGAACAAGGGCGGACGCGCCACATACACATGGCCGGCCTCGATGAGCTTGGGAAAATGCCGGAAGAACAAGGTAAGCAGCAAGACCTGGATATGGGAGCCGTCGACATCAGCATCGGACAGGATGCAGATGCGGTTGTAGCGCAGGCCCGACAAATCGACGTTATCGTCCGCCCCGTGCGGATCCACCCCGATGGCCACTGAAATATCGTGGATTTCGTTGTTGGCGAACAGGCGGTCGCGCTCGACCTCCCAGGAATTGAGCACCTTACCGCGTAGCGGCAGGACCGCCTGGAACTCTTTGTCGCGCCCCATTTTCGCGGAACCGCCGGCCGAATCGCCCTCCACCAGGAACACCTCGGTGCGGGAGGAGTCGGTGGATTCACAGTCGGTCAACTTGCCGGGCAGCACCGCCACGCCCGAACTCTTGCGCTTCTCGACCTTCTGGGCCGAGCGCGTGCGCGCCTGGGCCTGGCGGATGGCGCTTTCGGCCAGCTTCTTGGCCGCCTCGACATTGGCATGCAAGGCAAGATCGAGCGCGTTCTTGACGTAGCCGCCGACCAGGCGCACGGCATCGCGGCTGTTGAGCCTTTCCTTGATCTGGCCCTGGAACTGCGGGTCGAGCACCTTGGCCGACAGCACGAAGCTGGCCCGCGCGAACACGTCGTCAGGCAATAGCTTGACGCCCTTGGGAATGAGGCCGTGCAACTCGGCAAAGGCCTTGACCGCGTTATACAGACCGTCGCGCAGCCCCGCTTCGTGCGTGCCGCCCGCCGGCGTCGAAATGAGGTTGACGTACGACTCGCGCACCACGTTGCCGTCCACCGTCCAGGCCACGGCCCATTGCGCGCCCTCGCCTTCGGCGAACGACTCGTCATCGTCGCCCGCGTACTGGCGGCCCTCGAACAGCGGCACGATTTTCTCGGCATCGCCCAGCGCTTCATTCAGGTAGCCGCGCAGGCCGTCGGCATACAGCCACTGGCGGGCCTCCCCGGTTTTTTCGAGGGTCAGCGAGACCTTGACGCCGCTGAGCAGGACGGCCTTGCTGCGCAGGGAATGCACCAGATCGGCCGCCGGCACGACGGCGCTGTCGAAATACTTGGGGTTGGGCCAGACCCGCACGCGCGTGCCGGTCTTTTTGCGCGGCACCGTGCCGGTTTCGCGCAATGGCCGCTCGACCTCGCCGTCGGCGAATGCCAGCTGGTATTCATGGCCGTCGCGCCACACGGTGATTTCGAGCCGCGTGGACAGGGCATTGGTAACCGACACGCCCACGCCGTGCAGGCCGCCCGAGAACGCATAGGCGCCGCCGGCCTTTTTGTCGAATTTACCGCCGGCGTGCAAGCGGGTGAACACGATTTCCACGACCGGCACCTGCTCTTCGGGATGCAGGCCGACCGGAATGCCCCGGCCGTCGTCCTCGACCGAAATGCTGCCGTCGGTGTGCAGCGTGACGTCGATCTGCTGGCCGAACCCGGCCAGCGCCTCGTCGGCCGCGTTGTCGATGACCTCTTGCACGATATGCAAGGGGCTCTCGGTTCGTGTGTACATGCCGGGCCGCTGGCGTACCGGTTCCAGCCCTTTCAGAACCCGGATTGAAGCTTCGTCGTAGCGTGGTGTAGCCAAGTTATCCCCAAAAAAATTCGTGGATCGAAAACCTTATTTTACGGATGTCGCGCGATCCCGCTGCGGATCGGCTAAAATGTGTCCATAAATACACAGGTAAAAGGCAAGGGTAATGCAGGCCGCCGCCGACAATGGTATGCTTGTCGTCAACAAGTAAAATCATGCCGCCCGGCCACAATTGCCAGAACGCTGCTGAACAGGTTCGCGCAGTTCGGTTCGGCCCCCCGAAGCCAAGCATGCGAACCAGCCCGGCGGCACGCCAATACGCCTTGTGTTGCGGCCCTGCCTCTTCTTCGTATATCGTATAGCTGTACGTGTGGTTTGCAGCAAGCATTCACTTTCAATCTACATCATCCAAATCATGAGCGAATTAATCCGAAACGTGAGCGACGCCTCCTTCGAGGCCGACGTGCTTCAGGCCGACGGCCCGGTTCTTGTGGACTACTGGGCGGCGTGGTGCGGCCCCTGCAAAATGATTGCGCCGCTTCTTGACGAAGCCGCCAAGCAATACCAGGGCCGGGTCACCATCGCCAAGCTCAATGTCGACGAAAACCCCGACACGGCCGCCAAGTTCGGCGTGCGCGGCATTCCCACACTCATGCTGTTCAAGGACGGCAAGGCGGCCGCCACCAAGGTCGGCGCCCTGTCCAAGTCGCAGCTCGCCAGCTTCCTCGACGAATCCGTTTAACCACTTTTGTGCGCAAGCCCTTCCCGGGCTTGCGAGCCAGTTTGGGGCTCGACTCTTCCGCCCCGGCCCAACTCCCCCCCTCTCCTTTCTCATGCACCTCACTGAACTAAAAGCTCTGCACGTCTCGCAGCTGCTGGAAATGGCCGCCAGCCTGGAAATCGACAACGCAAGCCGCCTGCGCAAACAGGAAATCATGTTTGCCATCATGAAGCGCCGCGCCAAGCAAGGCGAACAGATTTTCGGCGACGGCGTGCTCGAGGTTCTGCCCGACGGTTTCGGCTTTTTGCGCTCGCCCGACACCTCTTACCTGGCCAGCACCGACGACATCTATATTTCGCCTTCGCAAATCCGCCGCTTCAACCTGCACACCGGCGACTCCATCGAGGGCGAAGTGCGGGTTCCCAAAGACGGTGAACGCTATTTCGCCCTGGTCAAGGTCGACAAGGTCAACGGCATGCAGCCCGAGGCCATCAAGCACCGCATCATGTTCGAGAACCTGACGCCACTGCACCCCAATCAGGTCATGACGCTCGAACGCGACATCAAAAGCGAGGAAAACGCCACCGGCCGCATCCTGGATATCTTCGCCCCCATGGGCAAAGGCCAGCGCGCCCTCATCGTGGCCAGCCCCAAGTCGGGCAAGACGGTCATGATGCAGCACATTGCGCACGCCATCACCACCAACTACCCCGACGCCACCATGATCGTCCTGCTGGTGGACGAACGCCCCGAAGAAGTCACCGAAATGCAGCGCACGGTGCGCGGCGAAGTCGTGGCGTCGACCTTCGACGAACCCGCCACGCGCCACGTGCAGGTCGCCGAGATGGTCATCGAAAAAGCCAAGCGCCTGGTCGAACTGAAAAAAGACGTGGTCATCCTGCTCGACTCCATTACCCGCCTGGCCCGCGCCTACAACACCGTGGTGCCGGCCTCGGGCAAGGTGCTTACCGGCGGTGTCGATGCCAACGCGCTGCAGCGGCCCAAGCGCTTTTTCGGCGCGGCCCGCAACCTCGAGGAAGGCGGCTCGCTCACCATCATCGGCACGGCGCTCATTGAAACCGGCAGCCGCATGGACGAAGTCATCTACGAAGAGTTCAAGGGCACCGGCAACTCCGAAGTCCACCTCGAACGCCGCCTGGCCGAGAAACGCGTTTACCCGGCCATCAACCTGAACAAATCGGGCACGCGCCGCGAAGAGCTGCTCATCAAGCCCGAACTGCTTCAGAAGGTCTGGGTCTTGCGCAAGTTCATCCACGAAATGGACGAAGTGGCCGCCATGGAATTCATCCTGGACAAGATCCGCGCTACCAAGAACAACGCCGAGTTCTTCGACATGATGAAAAAGTAACCGGGCGCAAGCCCGCTAAAGCCTCTCGCTCGAGAGGCTTTTTGCCTGCACGCTCCGGACTTTCCACGCTGCCGCAAGCCGGACGAACACGGCAGACGCCCCTCAACCCCGGCCGGACTTTCATCCACCGGCACGAACCAAACAACATAGAGTACCTTCGATGACACTACCCACGCTCAATCAGTTTCTGGACCAAGTTCAAGCCCGCGACCCGAATCAGCCCGAATTCATGCAGGCCGTCAAAGAAGTCATGACATGCTTGTGGCCGTTCATCGAACAAAATCCCCGCTACGCCGAACAAGGCCTGCTCTCGCGCCTGGTCGAACCCGAACGCGCCATCCAGTTCCGCGTGTCCTGGGTCGACGACCAGGGCAAAGTGCAGACCAACCGCGCCTTCCGCATCCAGCACAGCTCGGCCATCGGCCCTTTCAAGGGCGGCATGCGCTTCCACCCCTCGGTGAATCTTTCCATCCTGAAATTCCTGGCTTTCGAACAAACGTTCAAGAACGCCCTCACCACCCTGCCCATGGGCGGCGGCAAGGGCGGCTCCGACTTCGACCCCAAGGGCAAGTCCGATGGGGAAGTCATGCGCTTCTGCCAGGCCCTGATGATCGAACTGTACCGCCACCTGGGTCCGGATACCGATGTGCCCGCGGGCGACATCGGCGTGGGCGCGCGCGAGGTCGGCTTCATGGCCGGCATGATGAAAAAGCTCTCCAATTCGGCAGCCAGCGTCTTCACCGGCAAGGGCATCACCTTTGGCGGCAGCCTCATCCGCCCCGAAGCCACCGGCTACGGCACGGTGTATTTCGCCGAAGAAATGCTCAAGCATGCCAACCAGTCGCTCGATGGCCTGACGGTCTCGGTTTCAGGCTCGGGCAATGTGGCGCAATACGCCATCGAAAAATGCCTGCAGATGGGCGCCAAGGTGGTGACGGTTTCCGATTCGCACGGCTGCGTGGTGGATCCCGCGGGCTTCACCCACGACAAGCTGCAAGCGCTCATCGAACTCAAGAACAACCGCCGCGGCCGCATCGAAACCTACGCCAAGGAACACAAGCTTACCTACGAAATCGGCAAGCGCCCCTGGCACGTGCCGGTCGACGTCGCCCTGCCCTGCGCCACCCAGAACGAGCTGGAACTGGAAGACGCCAGGATGCTCATCAAGAACGGCGTGCGCTGCGTGGCCGAAGGCGCCAACATGCCCACCAGCCTGGACGCCTGCGACGCCTTCATCGGCGCCAAGGTGCTGTATGCGCCGGGCAAGGCCAGCAACGCCGGCGGCGTGGCCGTTTCGGGCCTGGAAATGAGCCAGAACGCGTTGCGCCTTTCCTGGACCCGTGAAGAAGTCGATGGCCGCCTGCGCGCCATCATGCGCAACATCCATGAAAACTGCGTGCGCTACGGCGCCCAGGGCAAGGAAGTCAATTACCTGAACGGCGCCAACATCGCCGGCTTCGTCAAGGTAGCCGACGCCATGCTGGCCCAGGGCGTTTACTAAGCCCGGCAATTACCAAGGCCCTGGGCATGTAAAGTCCCTGGGCCGCACCGGAACCGGCTTTGCGGCGTCCCCGCAAGCCGGTTTTTATTTTGCGGCTTGCGCCGCTCCAGCCGGTGAGCTATCCGCCGTATCCCCGACGGAAGGCGTTCCGGCCGCCTTCTCCGCCGGCCTGGCGGATTCCGCCTTGGCCGGAGCCTGCGCCTTGGCGGCCTTCTCGGGCTCGCTGGACACCTCGTCCAGCTTGGGATCGTCCCAATCGCCCGATACGTGGTAGTGCACGGCCATGGCCTTGGACAGGGGGTTGCGCAGCAGCCATTGCGTCACAAACGCGCCCAGCCCCACGATGGGGTTGATGGCGATGCCCGCCGCAATCGTCGCGCCGCTCATGTCCAGGTTGGGCACCACCATGGCCTGCAAGTTCAGCCTCTCGTGCTGCAGATCGATGTCTCCGCCTATGCTGATATTGCCCGCGGGCCCATCGACGTGGTAGTTGTTGACCGCCATGGTGCCGTTCTGGATGTGCAAGGTTCCATACAGCTTGTCGAACGGAAAGCCCTCTTTGAAAACATTGGCCGGATTGATGCTCAGCGTCGCCAGGCGCCGAATGGACTGCAGGGACAGCAGTTCCAGCAGGCGCGCCGAACGGGAGCTGACCGAACTGAAACGCCCCGCCTCGAGGCTGGCGTCCACCTGGCCGTTCAAGTCGGCGATGTCGAATTTCCAGGGCATGTTGCGCCAGGTGAATTTCCCCTTCAAGGCGCCCTTCCCGTTCTTCACGATGCCTGAAAATCCCAGCTGGTCCATGTAATCGCCAAGATTGCCTATATCCGCCCGGGCGTCCAGCACGACGCCTCGATCCGGCCCTTTCAGGCGCCATTGGCCGGTGCCGCTGATTTTCGCCGCGGGACTGTCCAGGCTCAACTTGTCCAGCCGCCACAAGCTGCCCCGCTCCTGGCTCACACCCCGCAGCACCAGACTGCCGGCCAGGCGGCCGTACAACACCAGCTTGTCCACCTGCAGGTCCACGGCGGGAATATCGCTCAGGGCGTCGTCCGGTATCTGCGCCTCGTCATCGGGGTTGTCGGGATTCACCTCGGCCTTGTCCGCCGAGCCCAGCTCCAGGCGCTGGAAACGCGCATCGACGCTGCCGGGCGTTTTGCCCTGCGCCTCGTTCCAGAACACGGTTCCCGTGGTTTGCGTGGAATCGATGTCGAAGCGCCAGCGCCCCGGCTCGGGCAGCGTCGCGGTAAGCGTGGCCGCATCCAGCGCCAGCCCCTTCAGATGCAGTTGCTTGGCCTGAACCTGCGCCTGCCGCACGTCCGGCAAAAGCGGGCGGCTGCGCGGCGGCGAACTGCCCGGCAAGGGCTTGGAAAAATCGTCGATCACGTCGTTCCAGGCATCCAGGTCGATGAACGGCGCCCAGACGGCGATGTCCATGCCGCTGGCGGGCAAGGAAGCATCCGTGTCCACCGCCAGGCTGCCGGCCAGGAAATACGGGCCCTTCTTGTCACCATCCTTGTGCAGCAGGCGCACCTTGATGGTCGGTCCCAGTGCAATATCCAGGGCCATGCGGCCTTTGGTTTGCGCCCTGGCCCAGCGCACGCGCAGCGGCAAGGCCTGCCCGGCCTCTTTGCCCCAGGGCACGGGAAAATCCAGGGCCATCCCCTGCAGCGTGGAATCCACCGTGAACACCGAACCCGTGGATTTGGCATGACGCCAGGTCAGCGTATAAGGCAGTTGGCCTTTCAGGCGCTTCATGCCTTCCAGGCCGACATAATCCATCAAGGCATCGGAACTTGCCTGTCCCCTCACGGACAGGCCCTTGAGGTTGCCGCCTACACCGCCGCTGAATACGGCGGGCCCGCCCAGCACGTTGGCGCTCAGGCCGTCGGCGCTGACACCCGTATCGGAAAACAGCAAGCTGCCCTCCACATCGTCCAGCGCAGGCATTTCAGGCATGAGCTTGAACGAGCCCCCCGAGAATCTGATGGCTCCATGAACCGTACTGTCGCGGCTGTTCAGCAGCGGAATCCGCAGCCACAGAGGAACCTCCCAGTCGCCCTGCGCCGTCGCTTCGTCGAGCTGGTCGTCCAGCATCTTGCCCAGGGGCGAATGTTCGGCCAGCGCCAGATAGGTCTGGGCCGCCGCCGCCGTTTGCCCCTGTATGGTCAGCACGGAATGGTGCTCGAGGTTGGGAATCTGCGCCCGGACATCGCGCAGTACGATGGGAGCCTTGTCGGTGGGCCAGATGCGCGCCTGATCGGCCACGATGCGCAAATCCGCCCGATGCAGCGCCACCTTGCCGTGCATGTCGGTCAAGCGGGGCCAGCCGCGGTGCGCTCCCTCGGCGGGCAGGTAATCGATGATGCCGTCGACATAATCGCCCGCGATCAGGAAGTCGCCTTCAGCAGGCTCCTTCCCCCACGGGAATTTTTCCAGGTCGCCTTTCAGCACCACCCTGGCGTTTTCGATCTGTCCGGCCACCAGGCCCTTGGCCAGCCACTCGCGGGCATCGATGTTCACGGTATTGGGCATGTATTGGTCGATGGCATCCATCGAGGCCCGCTTGAACTCGCCGGCAATGTCGGCCACACCGGCCGCGCCCGATCCGCCTTGCCGCCAGCTTCCATGCAAGGCCAAATCCATATCGGGGTTGAGCAGCCGCAATTGCTTGACGTCAGCCTGCAAATCGCGGTCATCGTGCAGGCCCAGCCCGGCGCGCAAGGCAATATGGTCGAAGCGCATGGGGTGGGCAAACATATCGTCGACGCGTACCTGCAGGTCGCTGGCCTGCAAGGCCACATCGATATCGCCCCCCGAGGTATTCGCCGCCGCGGATTCGTCGCCCGCAGCCTCCCCGGTTGCGGGAGCCTTGAACACGGCCGCATAAAGCCGGGCATAGTCGGAAACCTTGCCGCTTACATACCATCGGGCCGATTCCGCCTGCACATCGGTCGTGGCGTCCAGGGACCAGCGCGCATGGTTCACGTTGATGTCCGACGTGAAAGTTTCAGCCTGGCCGTGCTGGAAAGCCAGCCACCACTGCGCGGACACTTCGCCGGACTCCAGCCCCGGCGGAATGCGCAGCCAGGGGCTCCAGCTCTTGGGAACCATTTTGTCGACACGCACGTAAAGCCTGCCCTGCAAATCCTGCAGCGCCAGGGACGAAGGGTCGCGCGTGCCCAGATCGACGTTTGCCCTCAGCTCGAACGCCTCGCCCAAGCCCTTGGGCGGTACGGCCCGCAGCGCCAGGCTGGGCGTAGCGGAAGCGCCTTGAAAAACCAGGTTGACATGGTCGAGAACCAAAAACTGGCTCGAACGGGTAGCGTCTTCCCACCGAACCACCGCGTCGGTCAGCGCCACATGGGGCTGGCGCAGCAGCCAAAGCACAAGGCCGCCGTCTGCGCCGGCATCGCTGGCCGCATCCGGCTTGTCCAGCTCGAACGACTGGCCCATGATCCACAGTTTATGGTTTGCGTCCCGGCGGACCTGCAGGTTCAGGCCGGAGGCTTCCAGCAAAACGAACTGCAAAGACCGGGAAAACAGGCTGCGCCAGCTTAAAACCGCCCGGATCCGCGGCAGGTGCAGAACCTGGCGCTGGTGCGGGTCGGTGAAATCGATGTCGCGGATTTGCAGGCTGGGGTTCAGCCCCGACCAGTTCGCCTTGACCTGGCCCAATTGAACCTGCATGCCCGTTGCCGAGGACAATTGCTGCGCGAGTTGAGGCCGCCATTGGTCGATATTGGGTAGAACCCAGTAGCGCACCCCCAGAAACGCCCCCGCCGCAAGAAAATACACGACCAATACGATCCGGATGAGCAGGCGAATATAGGTGTTGAGTTGCAGCACGGATCGAAATTAGCCAGGGCAGGAGGATTTGCAGTATCTTTGACGACTTGTACAAGACTTATACCTGAAATCCCGCCACTCGTCCTCACTATTTGTAAACATCATGCCCCACCCTTCCCCCTTGGATCGCGCCCTGCGCTGGTCCGGTGCGCTGCGCCGCAAGATCGTGGCCAACTCGGCATTCGAACAGTGGCTGGCCCAGGCCTGCACCCAGCCCGTCACCCCGGCCGTCATCCACGCCTGGCTCGACGAACTGCGGGAGAAGCCCGGCGAAACGGCCCCGTCCATCGACGAAACCCGCCGGCTGCTGCGCCAGGCGCGCGAACGCGTGTTCTTTACGCTGCTGGTTCGCGACATCAACGGCGAAGCGCCCCTTGCCGAGGTCGTGTCGGCCATGAGCCTGTTCGCCGACCTGGCAATCGCTCGCGCCTATCAGAGCGTCGTCGCCGATCTGGCCGAGACCCATGGCATGCCCATGGACTCCAGCACCGGCAAGCCGCAGGAAATGCTGGTCATCGGCATGGGAAAACTGGGCGGCAAAGAGCTGAACGTCTCGTCCGACGTCGACCTTATCATGCTGTACGGCGAAGAAGGCGAAACCACCGGGCGGCGCAAGATCAGCCATCACGAGTTCTATGGCCGGGTCACGCAGCGCATGATGCCGGTGCTGTCCGAAATCGATGCGCACGGCCAGGTGTTTCGCACCGACCTGCGCCTGCGCCCCGACGGCGACTCGGGGCCTTTGGCCTGGAGCCTGGACGCGCTGGAGAACTACCTCATCACCCAGGGCCGCGAATGGGAGCGCTACGCCTGGCTCAAGGCCAGGCCCATACCCTGCAAAGCCTATGCCGACAGCGATCCCGGCGATCAACTGGCCCAGCTGGAGGCGCTGCGCACCCCCTTCGTGTACCGCAAGTACTTCGACTTCGACTCGCTTTCCGCCCTGCGCGCCCTGCGCGAACGCATCCGCCAGGACTGGCAGCGGCGCGCCATGGCCCGCAACGGCATCGACACCACCCATAACGTCAAGCTGGGCGACGGGGGAATCCGCGAGATCGAGTTCGTCGTGCAATTGACGCAGCTCATCCGCGGCGGACGCATGCCTTCGCTGCAGCAGCGCAACCTGCTCAAGGCCCTGCACAAGCAGGAAGCCGCGGGCGTCGTTTCCAGCGACATCGAACAGCGCCTGGAAGCCGCCTACACCTTCCTGCGGCGCACCGAACACATGCTGCAATACCGCGAGGACGAGCAGACCCACCTGCTGCCACACGAGCCGCAACTGCGCAAAGACCTGGCGCAGGCCATGGGCATGGATCCGGACGATTTCGAACACACCCTGGCCGAGCATCGCGCTTTCGTCAACCAGACGTTCCGCGACGCGTTTCGCATTGCCGGCATGGGCGAAACCGACCACGATGGCCACAACGGGGGCGGCGCTGGCGAAACCGAATGCTCCAGCCTGCGGGAGCAGCTCGACACCGTATTCGGCGGCAACGCGGACTCGCTGGCCCGGCGCATCGAGTCGATGCTCGACAGCCATCGCATACGCAGCCTGCCCGCCACCAGCCGCAAGCGCCTGGAAACCCTGCTGCCATCGGCCGTCGCCGCGGCGGCCAAGACCGACTACCCCGAGCAAACCGCCATCCGCCTGTTCGACCTCATCGAACAGATCGCGCAGCGCAGCGCCTATCTTGCCCTGCTGGCCGAATACCCGGAAACCCTGGCACGCGTGGCCCGCATCGTGGGCGCCAGCCCCTGGGCTTCGCAATACCTGCGCCAGTACCCGCTGCTGCTGGACGGCCTGATCGAATGGCGCTCGCTGATGACCCCGCCCGACTTCGCCCAACTGGCCCAGCAGTTGCACCAGGAAATGGACGCCTGCGTGCTGCCCAACGGCCAGCCCGATATCGAGCAGCAAATGAACCTGATGCGCGACCAACAGCGCCAGATCAGCTTCCAGTTGCTGGCACAGGACCTGGCGGGCGAACTGAGCGTGGAAAAACTGGCCGACCAGCTTTCGGCCCTGGCCGACATGCTGCTGGCCGAAACCCTGCATCGCGTCTGGCCGCTGGTGCAGCCCAAAGGCCGAAGCCTCGACACGCTTCAGCCGCCGCGCTTCGCCATCATCGCCTACGGCAAGCTGGGCGGCAAGGAGCTGGGCTACGCCTCGGACCTGGACCTGGTCTTTCTTTACGACGACGGCCGCGACGACGCCGCCGAGATCTACGCCCGGCTGGGGCGGCGCATGGCCTCGTGGCTGTCGACTATGACCTCGTCGGGCAGGCTGTACGAAATCGACCTGCGCCTGCGCCCCGACGGCGATGCCGGCGTCCTGGCCGCGTCGGTGGATGCGTTCGCCCAGTACCAGAAAGCGCATGCCTGGGCCTGGGAGCACCAGGCCATTACCCGCGCGCGCTTCGCCGCCGGCGATGCGCAGGCGGGCGCCCGCTTCGAGGCCATACGGCGCGACGTCCTGCTCATGCCGCGCGATCCCACCAAGCTCAAGGAAGAAGTGCGCGGCATGCGGGCCAGGATCAGCGCCGGCCATCCCAACCAGTCGGGCAATTTCGACCTGAAGCACGACCGCGGCGGCATGGTCGACCTGGAGTTCGTCATCCAGTATCTGGTGCTGTGCCATTCCGCCCGGCATCCCGAACTGCTGGACAACCTGGGCAATATCGCCCTGCTGCGGCTCGCCGCGAAGGCCGGGCTTATTTCCCCCGAATTGGCCGAACGCTGCGCGGATGCCTACCGGGTGTTCCGCAAGACCCAGCACGCACTGCGGCTGCAGGGCGCGGAAAAAGCGCGGATCGCGCCGGACCGCTACCCCGACGAGCGCGCCGCCGTCAACGCGCTCTGGGACTCGGTAATAGGTGATTGAGTCCAAGCGTACCCCCGTCCGCGGAGCCTTCCCCGGCCTGGGCCTGAACCCGCCTCCGGGGAGTTATGCAGGAACCTGGGGAACGCCGCCGGCTTTGGGATTATCGGGGATGGGGATTAAAATACCGGCTATGTCCGAATTTCAACGCCCCGTCCTCAGCCTGCCCGAGTCGCGCAAGAAGGTCTTGCTGCATTCATGCTGCGCGCCCTGCTCCGGAGAAGTCATGGAAGCCATGACCGCCTCGGGCATCGACTACGCCATTTATTTCTACAACCCCAACATCCATCCCGACCGCGAATACGAGATCCGCAAGAACGAGAACATCCGTTTTGCGCAGGAACACAATATCGAGTTCATCGACGCCGACTACGACAAGGAAAACTGGTTCGAGCGCGTCAAGGGCCTGGAAAACGAACCCGAGCGCGGCGCGCGCTGCACCGCGTGCTTCGACATGCGTTTCGAACGCACGGCCTTGTATGCGCACGAGCACGGCTTCGACACCATCACAAGCTCGCTGGGCATTTCGCGCTGGAAGGACATGAAGCAAATCAACGGCTGCGGCGAACGCGCGGCGGCCAGGTATCCGGACCTCGTCTACTGGACGTACAACTGGCGCAAGGGCGGCGGCTCGGCCCGCATGATAGAAATCAGCAAGCGCGAAGAGTTCTACCAACAAGAATACTGCGGCTGCATTTATTCGCTGCGCGACACCAACCGCCACCGCCGCGAACAGGGGCGCGAGGCCGTCACCATCGGCGTCAAGTTCTACGGCAAGGACGAGCTCGACCTCGACCCGCCCAAAACCAAATGAACTCGCAATAAGCGAGCCAGGCGGCCGCCCGCGCCCAAGGCCAAAAAAAAGCGGTGGAAGCCATGCTTCCACCGCTTTTGCCATACGGCGACGCCGCCGCCCCGGCTGCTTACTGCAGCGTCCTGGAAAAAACGAACTTGTCGTTCTTCCAGTCCACCGGCACCACATCCTTGGGCCCGAACTTGCCTTCCAGAATCAGCTTGGCGATCGGGTTTTCGATGTGCTGCTGTATGGCCCTCTTTAACGGACGCGCGCCGAACACGGGGTCGAACCCTGCGCGCGCTAGTTGGGCGAGCGCCGCATCGGTGACTTCCAGGCGCATTTCGTGCTGCGCCAAGCGTTCGGCCAGGCGTTGGATCTGGATGCGCGCAATCGATTCGATATGCTTGGACTCCAGGCCATGGAACACCACCACCTCGTCGATGCGGTTCAGGAACTCCGGCCGGAACGCGGTTTTCAGCTCGTCCCAGATGACTTCCTTGATGACCTCGTAGGGCTGGCCCGCCATGCTTTGAATATGCTGCGAACCCAGGTTCGACGTCATGACGATGACCGTATTGCGGAAATCCACGGTACGGCCCTGCCCGTCGGTCAGGCGGCCGTCGTCCAGCACCTGCAGCAGCACGTTGAAGACGTCGGGATGCGCCTTTTCGACTTCGTCCAGCAAGATCACGCTATAGGGCTTGCGGCGCACGGCCTCGGTCAAATAGCCGCCCTCTTCGTAGCCGACATAGCCCGGAGGCGCCCCGATCAGGCGCGCCACGGAATGCTTTTCCATGAACTCGCTCATGTCGATGCGGATCAAATGCTCTTCGGAGTCGAACAGGAAGTTGGCCAGCGCCTTGGTAAGCTCGGTCTTGCCCACGCCGGTCGGCCCCAGGAACAGGAAGGAGCCATAGGGCCGGGACGGGTCGGAAAGGCCCGCGCGTGAACGCCGGATGGCGTCGGACACCAGCCGCACGGCCTCGTCCTGGCCCACCACGCGCTGGTGCAGGTAGTCTTCCATGCCCAGCAGCTTGGCGCGTTCGCCCTGCATCATCTTGGCCACGGGAATACCCGTGGCGCGCGCCACGACCTCGGCGATTTCCTCGGCGCCGACTTCGGTGCGCAGCAGGCGCGGCTTGCTCGCGGCTTCGCCTTCCTTGCCGGATTCCGCGGCGCTCAGCCGGCCTTCGAGCTCGGGCAGCTTGCCGTACTGCAGCTCGGCCAGCTTGTCGAACTGGCCCTTGCGTTGCAGCTCGGCCATTTCGGCGCGCGTGCGCTCGATTTCTTCCTTGATGGACTGCGAGCCCTGCACAGCCGCCTTCTCGGCCTTCCAGACCTCTTCGTAGTCGTTGTACTCGCGCTGCAGGTTTTCGAGTTCGTCCTCGATGGCCTTGAGGCGGCGCAGCGAACTTTCGTCGGTTTCCTTCTTGACGGCCTCGCGCTCGATCTTCAACTGGATGATGCGGCGGTCGAGCTTGTCCATGACCTCGGGCTTGGAATCGATTTCCATGCGTATGCGCGCCGCGGCTTCATCGATGAGGTCGATGGCCTTGTCGGGCAGGAAGCGGTCGGTGATGTAGCGGTTGGAAAGCTCGGCGGCGGCAACGATGGCCGGGTCGGTGATGGCCACGCCGTGGTGCAGCTCGTAGCGTTCCTGCAGGCCGCGCAGAATGGCGATGGTCGACTCCACGTCGGGTTCGTTGACCATGACCTTCTGGAAGCGGCGCTCCAGGGCGGCGTCTTTTTCGATGTACTTGCGGTATTCGTCCAGCGTGGTCGCGCCGATGCAATGCAGCTCGCCGCGCGACAGGGCCGGCTTGAGCATATTGCCCGCGTCCATGGAGCCCTCGGCCTTGCCCGCGCCCACCATGGTGTGCAGCTCGTCGATGAAGACGATGATGCCGCCCTCGTCCTGGGCCAGCTCTTTGAGCACGGCCTTCAGGCGTTCTTCGAACTCGCCGCGAAACTTGGCGCCGGCCACCAGCGAGGCCAGGTCGAGCGCCAGCACCCGCTTGCCCTTCAGGGTTTCGGGAACCTCGTTGTTGACGATGCGCTGGGCCAATCCTTCGACAATGGCGGTCTTGCCCACGCCGGGTTCGCCGATGAGCACGGGGTTGTTCTTGGAGCGGCGCTGCAGGATCTGGATGGTGCGCCGGATTTCGTCGTCGCGGCCGATAACCGGATCCAGCTTGCCCTGGCGGGCGCGCTCGGTAAGGTCGGTGGTGTATTTGCTGAGCGCTTCGCGGTTGGATTCGCCTTCGGCGTCCGAAACGGTGGCGCCGCCGCGCACGGCCTCGATGGCCGCCTCCAGCGCCTTGCGCTGCAGGCCCGCCTCGCGCAGGATGGTGCCGGCCTCGCCTTTGTCGTCGGCCAGCGCCAGCAGGAACAGCTCGCTGGCGATATACGTATCGCCGCGGTTCGCGGCCTCTTTTTCGGTGCGCGCCAGCACGGCCTGCAGCTCGCGGCCGATCTGGATATTGCCTTCGGCGCCCTGCACCTGGCCAAGGCGCTCGATGGCCGAATTAAGCGCCGGGCCCAGCCGGTTAACGGCCACGCCGGCGCGCGCCAGCAGGCTGCCAGTGCCGCTGTCGGAGTCGGCCAGCAGGGCCGCCAGTACGTGCACCGGTTCTATATATTGGTTGTCGTGCTTGACGGCCAGGCTCTGCGCGTCGGCAACGGCTTGCTGAAACTTCGTAGTCAGTTTATCGAATCGCATGGTTATGTCTTTTGGAAGTGGGGGCATCCCGCCCGAATGAACATTATTTGCGGCCAATCAGCAAAATTTCAAGATATGAAATACCAACTACTTTACTCCCCCCGGCCTTGGCGTCGAAACCCCCGGCCTCCGCCTGAAGCACGCAGGCCCGACGTCATCCTTGCGGTATGAAAACCCCGGCCCACGGCTTTCCAAAAATAGCGCAAAAAGCCGGCGCATTGTTTAACTATTTGTTTAAAATCCCTTTGGGAGGAAAAAACGATTGTCTATGGACAAATTCAAGCAACTCGAAAGCTTCGTGGCGGTTGCCAGCCTGGGCAGCCTGTCGGCGGCGGCCCGCCTGGAAGGCATTGCGCCAGCCATGATGGGGCGGCGCATCAGCGCCCTGGAATCCAGGCTGGGCATCAAGCTTCTGCTGCGCTCGACCCGGCGGCTTTCCCTGACCGCCGAAGGCGAAGCCCTGCTGGAAGAAGCCCAGCGCATTCTGCGCGAGCTGGCCGAAGTCGAAACCCGCATCAGCCAGGGCAGCGCCAAACCCAGCGGCCACTTGCGCCTTAGCGCCCCCGCCGGCTTCGGACGCCGGCATGTCGCCCCCCTTCTGCCCGGCTTTCTGCGCACCCACCCCAATGTCACGGTCACGCTCAACCTCAGCGACCGGCTGGTCGACCTCATCGAAGAGCGCTACGACTGCGCCATCCGCATCGGCGACCTGGACGACTCGCAGCATATCGGCATCCGCTTGGCGGACAACCGGCGCGTCATCGTGGCGTCGCCCAGCTATCTGGCAAGGTTCGGACGCCCCAACTCGCCCGACGACCTGGCCCAGCACAACTGCCTCTCGTTCGGCGACCAGGGCAACCAGTCCAAAGGCTGGCTGCTGAAGCAGGACGGCCACGTCCGGGCCATACGGGTCAAGGGCAGCCTGAACTGCAGCGACGGCTCGGTATTGCACGACTGGACTCTGGCCGGCTGCGGCCTGGCCTGGCGCTCGCTCTGGGAAGTGCGCGACGACCTGAAAACCGGCCGCCTGGTCACAGTGCTGGACGAATACGCCGCCCCCGCCAACGGCATATTCGCCATACTGACCGAGCGCAAACACCTGCCCTTGCGCGTAAAGGCGTTCGTCGACCTGCTCAAATCCACCTATGCCAAGCCCGCTTACTGGGAAGAAAGCCAGCCGTATCCGCAATGATCGGCCCTTCCCCCCTTCCCTGCACCACCCGCCCGTCAAATCGCCCCGTTTTGCGCCCTCCTGGCGGCACGGCCCCGCCTTTTTCGGGCCCCCGGCCGGACGAAATCGGGCCCTCGGGACGGAATCCGCATGATTTGCGGGCCGTCACGCCAAACTGACTAGCTCCTTAAAGCAAAGAGGTACAATGGGGCAGTGCCGGAATATGAAAACCACCCGTTTCCCGTTGCTTCCGGCGGTTTCCCAGGACGTGTATGCCCAAGAAAATTTCGCTGGCTCCTGAAGCCCCTCGTTGCTCGGCCTGCATGTTGAACACGCTTTGCCTGCCTACCGGCATGGCGGAAAACGAAGTCGCCCAGCTCGATAAAATCGTCAACGAACGCATCCGTATCCCCAAAGGCAAGGCGCTGTTCCAACAGGGCGACAAGGCCGAGGCCCTGTACGGCATACGCTACGGCTCCATAAAGACACTGCTCGAAGACGCCAACGGCCAGGTGCAGATAACCGGCTTCCTGCTTCCGGGCGAAATCGTCGGCCTGGACGGCTTTCTTGAGAAACACCAGTTGTCCAATGCCGTCGCGCTGGAAGACACCGAAGTCTGCGTGGCTCATATCGAAGACATGGACCGCATCATGAGCGAGCTTCCCTCGCTGAAGCACCAGCTACGGCGCCTCACCAGCCATGAAATAAAACGGTCGCAGCAACTGGTCATGTCCCTGGGCGTGCTGCGCTCCGAGCAGCGCCTGGCGGCGTTTTTGCTAAGCATCTCGCAGCGCCTCGCGGCGCTGGGGTATTCGTCCAGCGAGTTCGTGCTGCGCATGAGCCGCGAGGAGATCGGCAACTACCTGGGCCTGACCCTGGAAACCGTAAGCCGCCTGTTTTCGCGCTTCGCCCGCGAGAACCTGCTGCGCGTGCAACAGCGCGAAGTCCAGTTGCTCGACATGCCGGCCCTGCGGGAACTGGCAGGCACCGATTGCGGCTAGTGTGCCGTTTGGTTGATTCGCACACCTGACTTCTGCGCCTGAACTTGCCTTGTAGCGTTGCGAGCCTTGCCGCCGGGCCGTCCGGCGCCGCGCTTTCAATCTTCGAAGCCGTCCGCGGGCCTGGCTCCGGAAGGCGGGGCCATGAACAAACTCAATGCGCTGGACAGCGCGGCCATCAGCCAGAAGAAAAAGAATCCGCAGGCGTAGGCCGCCTGGCGGCTGATCTGTACCGTGCCGAACAGCACCAGATCGAGCGGGTCGATCATGGCGAAGACTGTTGCGCTGGTCGCCGCGCCGATCAGGAACGAAGGCCAAAGTATCCACATCAAGGCATGCCGGTTCATCCGTGTTTCCTCCTGTTCGTCTCGTTTATTGCGGCTGCCGCGAAGGCGGAACCGCCACCGCATGGGCCGGCGGCGCGGCAGTGATATGTTCTACTTTCAGCCCTCTTTTCACTGCGCCGTCGGTCAACGGCTGATCGCCGAAATACCGGACGGCCAGCACGATGGTGACAATACAGCCCACGATGGTCAAGGCGGGGCCGGCGATCAGCAGCCATGGCCATAATTCACGCCACCACGGGCGGGAAGAACCAAGGGAAGACATGGGCATTATCTCCATTAACAGTTAACAGGCCTTACGTTACCGAGGCACGAAAAAGCTGGACTTCTCGGTCACCACGACTTCCTTGCCGTCGGGGGAACGGGCAACGGCCAGCATATTGATTTCATGCAGGCCAGGCGTTACGTCGGCGGCCGGAGCCCGCACCAGGACAGGCACCAGGCGATTGGACGAGCCCTCGACATGCACATGGTCGCCGCCCCGGTCGACCGTGGCGATGGACAGCTCGGAAAGCCCGCTGACGCTCAGCTTGATTTCCAAAGGGTTTTCGCCGGTGTTGATGATTTGCAGGCGGTACACGTTTTCGATAAGCCCGCCCGCCACTTCACGCCCCAGCGCGCCACGGTCGCGAATGACGTCCACACGCAAGGTAGTGCGCAAGGCCAGGGACACCGCAAAGCCGATCACAATCAGTCCCAGCAGCGCAATATAGGCCAGCACGCGCGGACGCATCAGCCGCCGGCGCGCCTGGCTTTGCGTAAGGCGATCGACAATGGCGCGGCCCGAGGTGTAGCGTATGAGCCCCTTGTCGTAGTGCATTTTCTCCATGACCTGGTCGCAGGCGTCCACGCACGCCCCGCAGCCTATGCACATGTACTGCAGGCCGTCGCGAATGTCGATGCCCGTTGGGCAAACCTGCACGCACAGGCTGCAGTCCACGCAGTCGCCCATGCCTGCCTCTTTGTGGTCGATGCGGCGCGAGCGGCCGCCGCGCGGTTCGCCGCGCACATGGTCGTAAGTGACCACGAAGGTGTCGTCGTCGACCATGACGCTTTGGAAGCGCGCATACGGACACATGTATTTGCAAACCGCCTCACGCATGAAGCCGGCATTGCCCCATGTAGCGAAGGCGTAGAACAGCATCCAGAACCACTGCCAGGGCCCCAGCGAAACCGCCAGCAGGCCCGCGCCCAGTTCGCGGATGGGGGAGAAATACCCGATGAAGGTAAAGCCGGTCCACAGGGCGATGGCAATCCATACGAAATGCTTGGCGGCCTTGACGCGCAGCTTGCGCCAGCCCCAGGGCTGCTCGTCCAGGCGGATGCGCGCCAGACGATCGCCTTCGATCTTGCGTTCGACCCACATGAAGATTTCGGTGTATACCGTTTGCGGACAGGCATACCCGCAAAACAGGCGCCCCGCCATAGCGGTGAACAGGAACAGCGAAAACGCGGAGACCACCAGCAGAACCGCCAGGTACACGACATCCTGCGGCCACAGCACCATGCCGAACAAATAGAACTTGCGCGCCCCCAGATCGAACAGCACGGCCTGCCGCCCTCCCCACTGCAGCCAGGGCAGGCCGTAGAAAATGATCTGGGTGACATACACCATGACAATGCGCCACCGGGCAAATATGCCCGAGACCGAGCGCGGGTAGATCTTGCTGCGCACGTCGGCCAGGGCCACCTCGACCTGGGGCGAGGCGCCGCCCGCCGCGCGCTTCGGCATTTCCGGCGGCTGCCATGCCGGCGGCACGCCGGCCGCGCCTTCGGGATCGCCATGAAATTCACTGCTCATGATGCTCGTCGCTCCGTTGACCTAGTCGGCCGATGCCGCGCCACCCTGATTGGACAGTCCCCAGACCCAGGCCGCCAGCATACGGATCTGATCGGCGGTCAGGCGCTCTTCCTGGGCCGGCATTTCGTTGCTGCGCCCGTTCAGTATGGTTTTGACGATGGTCGCCTCGGAACTGCCGTAAAGCCACACGTTGTCGGTCAGGTTGGGCGCGCCCAGCGCCGTATTGCCTTTGCCCTCGGCGCCGTGGCATGCGACGCAATACGTCTCGAAGCCGCGCTTGCCCGGCACGGCGCGCAAGGGGTCGCTGGCCAGCCCGGACAAGGACCGCACGTACTGCGCAATGGCGGCCGCCTCGTCGGGCTTGATCTGGGCACTCCACGCCGGCATGACGCCATGACGGCCCTTGGTGATGGTCTGGATGATCTGCTCGGGCGCGCCTCCATACAGCCAGTCGGCATCGGTCAGATTGGGAAAGCCGGGCCCGCCGGCGGCGTCCGAACCATGGCACTGCGCGCAATTGTTCAGGAACAGGCGCTGCCCGATTTCACGCGCCTCGGTGTCTTGGGCGACTTGTGGAATGGGCATGCCGGCATAGCGCTCGTACAACGGCTTGATCTTGTCGTTGAGTTCGATTTGCGCCTGCTTGACCGCCTTGGCGCTGCTGTAGTCCAGCGTGCCGGCATACTTGCCAAGCCCCGGATACAGCACCAGGTAGCCCAGCGCAAAGAAACACAGGCCCACATAGAAGACCGTCCACCAGCGCGGCACGGGGTTGTTCAGCTCGGACAGGCTGCCATCCCAGACATGCCCCGTGTTTTCGGTCTGCTCGACCTTTTTCTTGAGCCAGGCCCGCTGCGTGTAGATAAGCCACAAACAGAAAGCCACGCCGCCCAGCGCAATGGCGGCGATGTAGTAGCTCCAAAAGCCGCTCACAAAATCACTCATGAGAATTCTCCCGCTTCGTATCCTTTATGTCGTGGGCACCGGACGCCGCATTGGCCGGCTCTTCGTCCGGCAGGGCGAACGGCAGCATGGATGCCGCGGCGTTGGCCCCGGCCCGCCCGCGCGAATACGCCCACCAGACGATGCCGATGAACGTGAGCAGCGCCACGCATGTGGCGACTCCGTTGAGAAGGCCGATCATGCTAGCGCCTCCCCTCGGCCACGGCCTGCTCGGCGGCGGCCCGCGTGGCGACGCCCAGGCTTTGCAGGTACGCCACCAGGGCATCTTCCTCGGTCTTGCCCACAAGCTGCTCGGGCGCCTTGGCGATTTCCTCGTCGGTATACGGGACGCCGACGGCGCGCAGCGCCTTCATGCGGGCCTGGACATTGCTGCCTTCGACCGTATTGCGCTGCAGCCACGGATAGGCCGGCATGTTCGACTCTTTCACCACGTCGCGCGGGTTGCGCAAATGCACGCGGTGCCAGTCGTCGGAATAGCGCTTCCCTACACGGGCGAGATCAGGGCCTGTGCGCTTGGAGCCCCACAGGAAGGGGTGGTCGTAGACGAACTCGCCCGACAGCGAATACGGCCCGTAGCGCTGCACCTCGGACTGCAGCATGCGGATCTGCTGCGAATGGCAGCCGACGCAGCCTTCGCGGATGTACAGGTCGCGGCCTATCAGTTGCAGGGAATCGTAGGGCTTGGCGCCCGCCACCGGCGTGGTGGTCGAATGCTGGAAAAACAGCGGCACAATCTGCGCCAGGCCCGCGAACAGGATGACCACGATGCTGAAGATGATCAGCAGCCCGACGTTGGTCTCGAGCGTTTCGTGGCTGAATCTTTTTTTGTTTTGGCTGGACATGAACCTTCTCCCTCAAGCCGATGCCGTAGCGGTTGCCGGAGCCTCGGTCGATGCCGATGCCGGGCCGACCAGCGCCGGATCGGTGCTGTCCGGGTTGTACAGATAGATGACGGGATTCACCTTGGGCTGGCCCTTCATGGTCTTCCAGGCATTCCAGGCCATCAGGCACATGCCGCCCAGGAAGAACAGCCCGCCTATCATGCGGATGGTGTACAGCGGGTACGTGGCCTTGACGCCTTCGACGAAGCTGTAGGTGAGCGTACCGTCGTCGCCGGTGGCGCGCCACATGAGGCCCTGCATGACGCCGGCCACCCACATGGACGAGATGTACAGCACGACCCCGATCGTGGCCAGCCAGAAATGCACGTCGATCATCCTGGTGCTGGCCATGGAGGTGCGTCCGTACAGGCGCGGGATCATGTAGTAGAACGAGCCGAAGGTGATCATGGCCACCCAGCCCAGCGCACCTACGTGGACGTGGCCGATGGTCCAGTCGGTGTAGTGCGACAAGGCATTGACCGTGCGGATGGACATCATCGAGCCTTCGAAGGTGGCCATCCCGTAGAACGACAGCGCCGTGACCAGGAACTTGAGTATGGGATCGGTGCGCAGCTTGTGCCAGGCGCCCGACACCGTCAGGATGCCGTTGATCATGCCGCCCCAGGAAGGCGCCAGCAGGATCAGCGAGAACACCATGCCCAGGGCCTGGGTCCAGTCGGGCAGCGAGGTGTAGTGCAGGTGATGGGGGCCGGCCCACATATAGGTGAAGGCCAGCGCCCAGAAGTGCACGATGGACAGGCGGTACGAATAAATGGGGCGGTTGGCCTGCTTGGGCACGAAGTAGTACATCATGCCCAGGAAGCTGGTGGTCAGGAAGAAACCCACCGCGTTATGGCCGTACCACCACTGCACCATGGCGTCCTGCACGCCTGCATAGGCGGAATACGACTTCCACAGCGAAACCGGGATTTCAATGTTGTTGAAAATATGCAGGACGGCGATGGTGAGGATGTACGAACCGAAGAACCAGTTCGCCACGTAGATGTGCTTGACGCGGCGCTTGGCGATGGTGCCGAAGAACACGACGGCATACGCCACCCACACCAGGGTGATGAGCACGTCGATGGGCCATTCGTATTCCGCGTATTCCTTGGTGCTTGTGTAGCCCATGGGCAGAGTGAAAAAGCCCAGGAACAGCGAGGCCTGCCAGCCCCAGAACGTGAAGGCCGCAAGCTTGTCGCTGAACAGGCGCGCCTGACAGGTGCGCTGCACGACGTAGTACGACGTGGCAAACAGCGCCGTGCCGCCGAAAGCGAAAATGACGGTGTTGGTATGCACCGGACGCAGGCGGCCGTAGCTCAGCCACGGAATATTGAAGTTAAGCTCTGGCCAGATCAATTGCGATGCAATCAGCACCCCGACCGCCATGCCGACAATGCCCCAAAATATGGTCATGATGGTGAACTGCCTTACCACGCCATAATTGAAGGTTTCGGCCGGCCTTTCCAGCGCACCGGACTTATCCATGAGTATCCCCTGAAACAGACAAACAGAACATATAAAAAAATTCGTGCCGCGCCCCGGCCCTTGCCGGTCTCCTGCTGTGCGGGCCGACGATCAATCCAATCGCGGCCCGTCGTCATCGCCGAGTATCGATTTGGCCGCCGTATCGGTATCGTCGAATTGCCCCGCGAATATGGCCCACCAGAAAGCCACGCCGATGCCAAGCGCAAAAACCAGGGAAATCGGCAGCAGCAAATACAGAGCGGCGTCCATCAGGCGCCCTGTATCGCATCCGCCGGCCAATCCCCGGCAGGCAGGCAATCCCGCCGATACAGGCGCCAGGAATTGGCGCCCACGGCCAGCGAGGACAGCAGCATGGTGATGGCCGCCAGCCAGGGCTGCACCCAACCGAGCATCGCCAGCGGTGTCATGAGCAGGTGCCAGGCCATGGAGCCGTACAGGCTTTGCCGCGAAACCCTGCTGGTGGCCCGCGCCAGGGCATCGACTTCGGCAACGTCCATGTCGGGCCGCCGCAGAACGCGGGCATGCGCCGCCGCGATGGCGGTGGGCACGGACATGGCCATTGCGCACGGACAACTGATGACCAGCAGGGCAACCACGACGCCGACGGCACGCGAGGGGTCGGCCGCATGCCAGAATGCGCCGGCCCCGAGCGCCAGCAGCAATTGGGCGGCGGTGAACCAGGCGGCTATGCTGTCGGCCCGCGCCGCCAGCGCGCGCCGGTATCGTTCAAGATGCCGGTGCAGTCCGCCGATGCCAATGGCCTGGCGGGCGCACAGCTCGAAATACCGGGCGGTAAGCAAGAAAGCCACGAACATGGTGACCGAATCGAAATACACCTCGCCCCTGCCCGACCACGTTGCCATGGCGCTTGGGATGAACGCGGCGACTATGCCCAGCGCCACCGGCACGTCCATGCCCAGGTGCGCCCGCTGCGCGCGGCCCAGCGCGCCGCTCCATACCGGCCAGGCGCAATACAGCACCACGGGGACGGTCAGCGCCAGGCTGCACCAGTTCATGAGAAAGACCGCCTGGTCGAGCAGCGATGCATCGTCGGAAGATGGGCTGCCGCGCAAATACCCTGGAAAAGCGAACATCATGACCTGCATCATGGCCAGCCACGCCAACCCCAGGCGCGCAAGCATGTGGCGGCGTTTCTTGCGCTCGCCGTCGGCCAGAACCTTCGGAGGGGAGAATAATGAGAATGCCCGCATGCTTGGCAATATAGCGGGCCGCGGCAGTTCGGGCCTTGATCAAAATCAAGGCTTGGCGCTTGGCCTGCGGGCCGGCATCGCGCCGGCTGGCCAGGCTGTCGTTTTTATGCCCGCCATACAAGCCGGCCGTGCAGCCGGCGGGCCGAAATGCAAAGAGGGACGCCTCGGCGCCCCTCTTCGTCGTTCACGAGCCGGTCATTGCGCGCCGGCTCTCAAGCGGGCATTCAGGCCGCTTCCTCTTCGTTCGCATGGAACTGGGCTTCCTCGGTGGAGCCCGTCAGCGCGGTGGTGGACGATTGCCCGCCTTCGATGACTTGCGTCACGGCATCGAAATACCCCGTGCCCACTTCGCGCTGGTGCTTGACCGCCGTGAAGCCCAGGTCGGCGGCGGCGAATTCCTTTTGCTGTAGCTCGACGAAGGCGCTCATCTGGCGGCGGGCGTAACCGTGGGCCAGTTCGAACATGCCGTAGTTGAGCGCATGGAAGCCGGCCAGCGTGATGAACTGGAACTTGTAGCCCATGGCGCCCAGCTCGCGCTGGAACTTGGCGACGGTGGCGTCGTCCAGATTCTTCTTCCAGTTGAACGAGGGCGAGCAGTTGTAGGCCAGCATCTTGCCCGGGAAGCGGCGGTGGATGGCCTCGGCGAACTGGCGGGCATACTCCAGGTTGGGGGTCGACGTCTCGCACCACAGCAAATCGGCGTACGGCGCATAGGCCAGGCCGCGGGAGATGGCCTGCTCGACGCCGGGACGCGTGCGGAAGAAGCCCTCCACGGTACGCTCGCCGGTGATGAACGGATGGTCGTTGGCATCGATGTCGCTGGTGATCAGGTCGGCGGCGTCCGCATCGGTGCGCGCCAGCAGCACGGTGGGCACACCCAGGACGTCGGCCGCCAGCCGGGCCGAGACCAGCTTGGCTACGGCTTCGCGGGTGGGAACCAACACCTTGCCGCCCATGTGGCCGCATTTTTTCACCGAAGCCAGCTGGTCTTCGAAGTGGACGCCGCTTGCGCCGGCGTCGATCATGGCCTTCATCAATTCAAAGGCGTTGAGCACGCCGCCGAAGCCCGCTTCCGCGTCGGCCACGATGGGCGCAAAGTAATCCACGTAGTCCTTGTCGTCCGGGTTCTTGCCTTCCATCCATTGGATCTGGTCGCAACGCGTCAGGGCATTGTTGATGCGGCGCACAACCTGGGGCACGGAATTGGCGGGGTACAGCGATTGATCGGGATACATTTCGCCCGCGCCATTGGCATCGCCGGCCACCTGCCAGCCCGACAAGTAAATGGCCTTGAGTCCGGCCTTGACCTGCTGCATGGCCTGGTTGCCGGTCAACGCGCCCAGCGAGTTCACGAACGGCTCCGACTGCAGCAACTGCCAGAGCTTTTCGGACCCGCGGCGGGCCAACGTATGCTCGACCATTACCGAACCGCGCAGGCGCACCACCTCTTCGGCGCCATAGCCGCGCTTGATGCCCTGCCAGCGGGGGTTTTCGGCCCAGTCTTTTTGCAAATTGCGGATTTCGTTTTCGCGAGTATTCATGCTGATGCTCCTGATGTGAAAAGCCTAGAAAGAAATGACAAACCAAAAATCCATGGAAAAATTCTAAGCTTTTGTTGCACAGCACAGTAGAGTTATATCTTATATAAGACTAATTATATTTTTGTTATAAATCATATAAATACAAATTTTATTTCGTTATATGAAATGTTTTTTCCTGTTATGAAAACCAAAACAACGCAACGCAACATCGACTTTTTGTATTGCGCAATTTAAATTTCACAATACGGAAAAAAGAAATGGCAGGCGCTACAATATCGCTTTACCGATAGCCGCCCCCAACACCGAAGTCATGCTTGATCCCAAATTGGCAAACGCCCCGCTAGGCCACGAAGTGGCCTACCCCGATAAATACGATGCCGGCCTGCTCTTTCCCATAGCGCGCGCCGCCAACCGGCAAACCTTGCCGCACATGCCGGGCTGGTCGGGCGCCGACATCTGGAATGCCTATGAAATCTCGTGGCTCAACCGCAAGGGAAAGCCGCTGGTCGCCATGGCGCGTTTCGTGTTTCCCTACACCAGCCCTAATCTCATCGAGTCCAAATCGTTCAAGCTCTATTTGAATTCATTCAACGACGAACGCTTCGACTCGGCCGACCAAGTCCTGCAAATCATGCAGCGCGACTTGAGCCGCGCCGCGGGCGCCGACATCCATGCCGAATTCCTGCCGGTGGATCAACCCATCCACGTCGCCCCCCTGGAAGGCCGGAACATCGACGGGGCCGATGTGGAAATCACCACCTACAAGCCGGCGCCCGAACTGCTGCGCTGCGCCGACAGCCTCGAAGTCGTGACCGAAACCCTGGTTTCCGAACTGCTGAAGTCCAACTGCCCGGTTACCGGCCAACCCGACTGGGGCAGCCTGCAGATCCGCTATACCGGCCCGCGCATCGACCGCGAAGCCCTGCTGGCCTATGTGGTGTCGCTGCGCCGGCACGATGAATTCCACGAGCATTGCGTGGAAAAGATATATTGCGACATCTGGCAGGCCTGCCGGCCCGCGTCGCTATGCGTCTATGCGCGATACACCCGCCGGGGCGGGCTGGACATCAACCCCTGGCGCAGCAGCGAGTCGGTCTCCATCGCCGACACACGCACGCTGCGGCAATAAGCAAATCAGGCGGGAACAGGAGCCGCCCGGCTGGCCGCGGCCCGGGCCACCATAAGCGCCGCCACCGCCGCCACCACGAACGACACGCCCGCGCCAACCCACGGCCCCTGGCTCATGCCGGCATCCAGCATCAGGCCGAAGCCCACCGGCCCCAGTGACGAGCCGACGTCCATGCCCGAATACACCAGGCCATAGACCGTACCGGTGGCGCCTTTGGGCGTGACTCGGCGGATCAGCATGTCGCGCGAAGGCGTGGCCACGCCGGCGCAGAAGCCGGCCAGGCCGACCAGGACCATGGCCCAGGAAGGTGTGAGCAGCCCCGCCGCCAGCGCCACCAGGAACAGGCCCGCCAGGATCAGCGACACCGCCACCGTAAGTTCGGTCTTGGGCGTGGCGCTGACCAGAAAGCCCCCGGCCAGCATGCCGACGGCCGAAGCCACCATATAGCCTGACAAGGTAGTTCCCGCCAGCACCTTGTCGATGCCGTAGACGTCTCCCAGCATGGGGATGGTGTAGTTCTGCACGGCCGAAAGCGAGATGGACGTGCACATGAAAAAGAAGAACGCCCCCCACAGCGCCGGCTGCTTGAGCAGCGTGACCAGGGTTTGCCCCACCGACTGTTCCGCCAGCGAGGCCGTTTGTTTCTCGGAGTTGCCTTCCTTTTCAGGGGCGATCGCGATGTTTCCCCGCCCGGCCAGCAGGTCGCGCCCCAGCCAGACCAGCAGCAGCACGAACGCAATCAGCCCCCCCGCGCAAAAGGCCGCCACGCGCCAGTTGGCCAGGTGGATGATGGTGGTCATGAAGATCGGCGTCAGCGCCCAGCCCAGGTTGCCCGTAAGGCCGTGCGTGCTATAGGCATGGCCCAGGCGCAATGGGCTGACGCGATGGTTGATGATGGAGTAATCGACAGGATGGAACACCGAGTTGCCGGCGCCGCCCACCAGGGCGGCCGCAACCAGCATGCCATAGCCGCCGGCCAAGCCGATGAGCACCGCGGACACCACGAAGCAGGCCAGCCCGAACCGCAGCACCGGCGTGGGCCCGATGCGGTCGACGACGAACCCCGAAGAGGCCTGGCCTATGCTCGACACCAGATAGAAGATGGAGGCCAGCAAGCCCAGCTCGCCGAAGTTGTAGCCGAACTCGTTGGCCAGCGACAGGAACAGAGTGGGAAACACCAACTGGTAGAAATGCGAACAGGAATGCGCGGAGCCCAGCAGGCTGATGATCTTCCAGTCCTGCCGCAATATGGCCGGGCTGTCGGGAATTTGGTCGATGGTGGTGGCTGTCATGGTGATCAATAAGAAAAGCTGGCGGATCCGGTATGCGATTCGCTCAGTATGCTGCTTGTCTGGCCGGCATGCGCACGCAAGCCGCCTTAAAAACAGCGTACTGAACCCAGCAACGAAATGATACCGCCAAAACCCGAAGCCGTTTCAGCGGCCGTCAGAATGATCCGAGCGGTCGCGGATCTCGGGCCAGGCCCGGCGCAGGTAATAGCACATGGACCATACGGTGAGCACGGCGGCAACGATGATAAGCCACTGCCCCACCCTTTCGGTCGAAACCCCGTATATGGGCCGCCAGTACAGCAGGCAGGGAATGGCGATCATTTGCGCCGCCGTCTTGAATTTGCCCAGCCAGTGCACGGCCACGCTGCCGCTGGCCCCGATTTTCGCCATCCATTCGCGCAAGGCGGAAATGGTGATTTCGCGGCCAATGATGATCAGCGCAATGAACGAATCCACCCGGTTCAGGTCCAGCAGCACCAGCAGCGCGGCGCACACCATGAGCTTGTCGGCCACGGGATCCAGGAACGCCCCGAACGAGGAAGTCTGGTGCCAGCGGCGCGCCAGCCAGCCGTCGAACCAGTCGGTCAGGGCCGCGACGATGAAGGCCAGCGCCGCGACGGCATCGCGCAGCGGCGCGGGCAGCCAACTGCCCGAAACGTAGAACAGGGCAACGAGCAGCGGAATCATGGCGATCCGCAGCCAGGTCAGGGCAATGGGTAGATTTATAGGCATGGAGTAATACTACCTTATCGCAGCGCCTGGTAGATGCGCTCGGCCAGTTCGTCCGAAATTCCATCCACCGAGCGCAAATCGTCGATGCTGGCATCGACCACGCCCGAAAACCCGCCGAAGCGCGCCAGCAGCTTCTGGCGGCGCTTGGCGCCCACCCCTTCGATCTGCTCCAGGCGCGACACATTGCGCGCCTTGGCCCGCTGGGCGCGCATGCCGGTGATGGCGAAGCGGTGGGCTTCGTCGCGCACCTGGGCCACCAGCATCAAGGCCGCCGACTCCAGCCCCAGCGCCACCGGCTCGCGCTCGTCGGCAAACACCAGCGTTTCCAGGCCCACCCTTCGCCCTTCGCCCTTGGCCACACCGACGATCACGCGCATATCCAGGCCCAGCTCGGCAAACACCTGGCGCGCCACTTCGACCTGGCCCTTGCCGCCGTCGATCAGCGCGATGGTGGGCATTTCGGCCTGACCGTCGGCCACCCGGCCGAAACGGCGCGTCAGCACCTGGCGCATGGCGGCGTAATCGTCGCCCGGCGTGATGCCCGCGATGTTGTAGCGCCGGTACAGCGAAGGCTGCATGGCGTGATGCTTGTACACCACGCAGGAAGCCTGGGTGGCCTCGCCCGCCGTATGGCTGATGTCGAAGCATTCGATGTGCATGGCGTCCAGGGCCGCCTCGTCGGTATCCAGCTCCAGCGTTTCGGCCAGGGCCAGCGTGCGCGCCACCCGCGCCCCCGATTCGGTCAGCGCCCGGGCCAGTGCGATCTCGGCATTTTTCTGGGCCTGTTCCAGCCAGCTTTTGCGCACGCCCTGGGGCTTGGTCAGCACCCGGGCCTTGACGCCGGTCTGCTCGGCCAGCAGCCGCATCAGGCTGGCGTCGGGCAAGGAATGCGAACAGACGAGCACGGGCGGCATGGCGCTTTCCACATAGTGCTGGGCGATAAAGGCGGCCAATACATCGCCCGGCTCGTCGCCATTGGCATGAGTGGGGAAAAAGGGCTTGTCGCCCAGGTGGCGGCCGCCCCGCACCATGGCCATGTTCACGCACACCCGCCCGCCGCTGGAAGCCACCGCAATGACGTCGACATCGTCGTTGCCGATCTGCTCCATGGTCTGCTGCTGCAGAACGCGGGCCAAGGCGCCCATCTGGTCGCGCAGCACCGCCGCCTGTTCGAACTGCAGCGCCTCGGACGCCTGCTTCATACGCTGTTCGATGTCGCCCAGCACCTCTTTGGCCTGACCGTCCAGGAAGCGCACGGCCCGCTCGACATCGGCCTGATAGTCCTCGGGGGAAATCAGGCCGACGCACGGCGCCGAACAGCGCCCGATCTGATGAAGCAGACAGGGCCTGGAGCGGTTGGAAAAAACGCTGTCCTCGCAGGTGCGCAGGCGAAACACACGCTGCAGTATCTGTATGGTTTCGCGCACCGCCCAGGCATTGGGAAACGGCCCGAAGTAGCGCCCCTTGCCGCTGGTGCTGCCCCGGTAGTACACGATGCGCGGCGAAGCATGGCCCGTGATCTGCAGATACGGGTAGGATTTGTCGTCGCGGAACAGAATGTTGTAGCGCGGGTGCAGGCTTTTGATGAGGTTGTTTTCCAGCAGCAGCGCTTCGGCTTCCGAGCGGGTGATGGTGACCTCGACCCGGGCCACCCGCGCCACCATGTGGGTGATGCGCGGGCTGTGGCCTGTTTTCTGGAAATACGACGAAACCCGCCGCTTGAGATCGCGGGCCTTGCCGACGTACAGCACCTCGCCTTCCGCATCGATGTGGCGGTAGACGCCCGGCAGGTGCGGCAGATCAGCCAGAAACGATTTGAGATTGAAGCTGTCGGGCATACTGGTAACGCTCAAGGCTTTGCAGGGCGGCCCAATCGGGCGCCGGCTGGCGCGGCATGAGGCGGCGTATCCGGCTTACCGATTCGGGCCGCAGGGCGAATTGCAGCCGCGCCAGCAGGTCGTCGGCCAGATCGGGGCGATTGCATACCAGCACCATGTCGCAGCCCGCGCCCAGCGCGGCCTGCGCGCGGGCCAGGATGTCGCCCGCCACGGTTGCGCCTTCCATGGTCAGGTCGTCGGAAAACACCACGCCGTCGTACATCAGCTTGTCGCGCAGCACTTCCTGTATCCAGAACTTCGAAAACCCCGCCGGATTGGGATCGACGCTGGAGTAGATGACGTGCGCCGGCATGACCGACGGCAGCACCATGTCGCCCAGCCAGCCGTAAGGGGCGGCGTCTTCCTGCATGATGGCTTCGAACTCCCGCGTATCGACGGGAATCTCGTGGTGCGAATCGGCCTCGACGGCGCCATGGCCCGGAAAGTGCTTGCCGCAGGAAGCCATGCCCGCTAGCATCAGCCCCTGGATGACGCCGCGCGCCAGCATGGCCACGACTTGCGGCTCGCGATGGAACGAACGGTTGCCGATGATTTTGCTGACGCCGTAGTCCAGGTCGAGCACCGGCGTAAAGCTGAGATCGACGCCGCAGGCGCGCAGCTCGGCGCCCAGCACGTAGCCGGTCTCGGTGGCCAGCCGCATGGCGGCCAGGGAGTCGTCCATCCAGATTTCACCGAACACGCCCATGGCCGGGATAGGCGTGAAACCATCGGTGCGGAAACGCTGGACGCGCCCGCCTTCGTGGTCGACGGCAATGAGCAGCGGTTCGTCGCGCTCGGCATGGATGGCCTGGCAAAGCGCGGCCAGCTGTTCACGGTTTGCGAAATTGCGGGCGAATAAAATGACGCCCCCCACCAGGGGATGGCGCAAGCGTTCTTTTTCGTGGGCGGTCAGCTCCGTGCCTTCGATATCGACCATGACCGGCCCGGGAGGCTGGCCGGTGCGCAATGCGTCAACTGTCATAACTACTATCGTCCATCCTGTTCATAGATTCAGATCCGAAAGGCGCGGCCTGCATCCGCTGCCGCAAAGAATTCGCGGGCGAACGGGCTACCGCGCGAAACCGGCCGGCTGCGCCGCTTACGCCGGCAAGCGCGCTTCCACCACCACGAAAGCCATCACGATATCACTTTCGTCGCTGAGCGAGACATGCGCCGCGCCGAAGCGTTCAGCGTACCATGGCGCCAGGGGCCCGTTCAGGCTTACCTGCGGCTTGCCCGACGGGGCATTGAGCACCTGCATGCGCGTCCAGCTCATGGGGCTGTGGATACCCAGGCCGATGGCCTTGGAAAACGCCTCTTTGGCGGCAAAGCGGGTGGCCAGGTAGCGCATGCCCCGGCTTGTATCGCGCGCCAGGCGGCGATGGAAAACCTCGAGTTCCTGTTCGCCCAGGATGCGCTGCGAAAACCTAGCCCCCTGGCGCTGATAGGCCCGCACAATGCGCTCCAGCCTGAGGATGTCGGTGCCTATGCCCGCCACGGAACCTGGCAGCGCCATCATGGCCGCCCCCTATTTGCCCGTGAACACGGGCGAACGCTTGGCCATGAACGCCGCGACGCCCTCGGCGTAGTCGGCGCTGCGCCCCAGCTCGCTCATCAGGCTGCACTCCAGCTCGAGCTGTTCGGCCAGCGTGTTGCCCAGGCTCTGGTTCAGGGCGTGCTTGGTGGCAGCCAGGCCCTTGGTGGGCGCTGCGGCGAAATGCGCCGCCAGCTCCTCCAGGCGGGCCTCGAACTGCTCGTCGGGCACGCATTGCCAGATAAGGCCCCATTGGGCGGCCTGCTCGGCGCTGAGCTTTTCACCCAGCAAGGCCAGGCCCATGGCCCGCGCCTGCCCGACCAGGCGCGGCAGGGCAAACGTGCCGCCCGTATCGGGAAGCAGGCCCAGCCGCGAAAACGACTGGATGAAACTGGCCGATTGCCTGGCGATGACGAGATCGCCGGCCAGCGCAAGGCTGGCCCCTGCCCCCGCCGCCACACCATTGACGCCCACCACGACCGGCATGGGCAGCGCCCGCAGCCGCTTGATGAGGGGCATGTAGTTGTTTCTCAGGCTGGCGCCCAGGTCGGGCGGCTGGCCGTCCGGCGAGGGTGTGCGCTGCGACAAATCCTGCCCCGCGCAAAAACCGCGGCCATTGCCGGTAAGCACCAGCACCCGCGCGCCGCGTGTCTCGATCTCGGTCAGGGCCCGGCGCACTTCGTCGTGCATCTCGGCGGTAAAGCTGTTCATCTTGTCGGGCCGGTTCAAGGTGATGCGGGCAATCGCTTCACCCAGCTCGAATTGAATGGTTTCGTAGGTCATGTCGGGCTTTCGTGCGGGCCGCGCCCCGGTCTGGCCGCAATGCTTGCGCATTGGCCAGGCCGCGGGCGGCGCGCCGGCGGTTAAAGTTTGATGAAGTGTTCGCGGTAGTGCTTGAGCTCGTCGATGGACTCGTAGATATCGGCCAGCGCCTCGTGGCGGCTTTTCTTGACGAAGCTTTTATAGACTTCAGGCTTCCAGCGCAGCGACAGCTCTTTCAAGGTGCTGACGTCCAGGTTGCGGTAATGGAAAAAGGCTTCCAGCTTCGGCATGTACTTGACGAGGAAACGGCGGTCCTGCCCCACGGTATTGCCGCACAATGGCGACTTGCCGGCGGGCACGTACTGGGAAAGGAATTCCAGCAGTTGGGCTTCGGCCTGCCCTTCGGTAACGGTAGACGCCCTGACCTTGTCGATGAGGCCGCTTTTGCCGTGCGTGGACTTGTTCCATTTGTCCATGGCGTCGAGCAGTTCGTCGCTCTGGTGTATAACCACGACGGGGCCTTCGGCCACGAAAGTCAGGTCGGGCTCGGTAACGATGACCGCCGCTTCGATAATCCGTTCTTTTTCAGGATCCAGCCCGGTCATTTCCAGGTCGAGCCAAACCAAACGCTGATCATTAACCGCCATATAATCCATCCTTAAAACAGAGATTTTCGCACACTCCCCCGCCGCCTATGTTCACTTTGCTGTTTATTGCCTTCCTGCTGGCCGATATTACCCTGCGCACCTGGATGTCCATGCGCCAAATCCGCCACGTCAGGCAGCATCGCGACCAGGTTCCTCCCGAGTTCTCCGAGCGCATCGGGCTTGCCAGCCACCAGCGCGCCGCCGACTACACCCATGCCAAGGTGCAGTTGTCCCTGTTCGAGTCCTTCGTCGAGGCAGGGCTGCTCATTGCCCTGACCCTGCTGGGCGGCCTGCAGGCCCTGGATGTGCACATGGGTCACTGGATCGCCAACGAAATGCTGCGCCAGCTGGCGCTGATAGGCTCGGTCCTGCTCATCGTCAGCCTGGTGGGGCTGCCGTTCACCCTGTGGCGCAAGTTCAGGCTGGAAGAACGCTTCGGCTTCAACCGCGTCACCCCCCGGCTTTTCCTGGCCGACACGCTCAAGGGGCTCGTGCTGCTGCTCGTCCTGGGCATCCCTCTTGCCGCGCTTGTGCTGTGGGTCATGGGCGGCGCGGGATCCTCCTGGGTCTGGTGGGCCTGGGCCATCTGGGTGGCCTTCAACATTCTTGTGCTATGGCTGTTTCCCACCGTCATCGCTCCCCTGTTCAACACATTCACGCCCCTGGACAACCCCGACATCGCGCAGCGCATCCAAGGCCTGGCCCGGCGCTGCGGCTTTCCCCTGGGCGGGCTGTTCGTCATGGACGGCTCCAAACGCTCGGCGCACGGCAACGCCTATTTCACGGGCTTTGGCAAAGCGCGGCGCATCGTGTTCTTCGACACCCTGCTGTCCCGCCTGAACACCGACGAAATCGAAGCCGTGCTGGCCCACGAGCTTGGACACTTCAAGCACAAGCACGTCATCAAGCGCATGATCGTCAGCTTCGCGCTGGCGCTGGTCTTTTTTCTGGTATTGGGCTGGCTCTCGCAACAGGTCTGGTTCTACACCGAGCTGGGAGTCGTGCCGCAACTGGGGCGCCCCAACGATGCGCTGGCCCTGATCCTGTTTTTCCTCGTCATGCCCGTCTTCACCTTCTGGGTGGCTCCCCTGGCCGCCTGGTTCTCGCGGCGCGACGAATTCGAGGCCGACAACTACGCGGCGCAGCAGTGCTCGCCCCAGGCCCTGATCTCCGCCCTGGTCAAGCTGTACGACGACAACGCCGCCACCCTCACGCCCGACCCCTTGCATTCCGCCTACTACGACAGCCACCCTCCCGCCGTGCTGCGCATCCGGAACCTGCAAAAACATGGCGCCTGACCGCAACCTCGAAGGACGCATCATTGCCGCCCACGGTCGGCACTATACGGTCGAGCTGGCGGACGGCTCCCTGTACAAATGCTTTCCCCGGGGCAAGAAGGCGGGCGCGGCCGTGGGCGATTACACCCTCATCGAACCGCAAGGGGTCGGCGAAGGCGTCATCGTCCGCCTGCTGGAGCGTCGCAACCTGCTGTACCGCTCCGACGAAATGCGCACCAAGCTGTTCGCCGCCAATGTCGACCTGCTGCTCATCGTCGTGGCCGTCGAGCCGGCGTTTTCCGACGAGCTGGTGGGCCGCGCCCTGGTCGCCGCCGGCAGCGCGGACATTCCCGCCCTGATCGTCCTGAACAAAATCGACCTGGCTGCCGCCCTGCCCGAAGCCCGAAAACGCATCGAGGCGCTGCGGGGCCTGGGCCTTGTCGTGGTGGAGCTCAGCGCGCTCGATGCGGCGCAGGTCGACGCCATGCTGGCGCCGCGGCTCAAGAACCGGACCAGCCTGCTGCTGGGCCAAAGCGGCATGGGCAAATCCACCTTGCTGAACGCCCTGGTACCCGGCGCGGGGGCCTTCACGCAGGAACACTCCGTGGCCCTGGATGCCGGCAAGCATTCGACCACCAGCACGCGCCTGTACCACCTGCCCGGCGGGGGCGATATCATCGATTCCCCCGGCTTCCAGAACTTCGGGCTCAGCCATCTTACGGCCGGCGAAATCGAGCGCGGCTTTCCTGAGTTCACGCCCTGGCTGGGGCAATGCCGCTTCTATAACTGCACGCATTTGCACGAACCGGGCTGCAGCATCCTGGCCGCCGTCGACAGCGGCGCCATCGCCCGCGCGCGGCACGATCTGTACAAGCGCCTGCTGCAAGAGCACGAGATGCAAACCCGTTATTGACGAAATAGCCGCAAAAGGCAAAGACAATGAAGCTGGCGATTGCGTGTCCGCCGCGCCAGGCCCAGGCCGTTCAACGCCTGGCGCTCAACGCAGCAGTTTAGTCTGGGCGGCCGCCAGGTAATGATAGAAGTTGCGCACCAGCGCCGCCGTGGCGCCCCAGATGAAATACTGGTTCCAGGTCATGGAAAAATAAAAACGATGGCCGCCGCCCGGCAGCTCGGCCTTGTGCAGCAGATGATGCGAAGGGTCCATGAGAAAAGCCAGCGGCACCTCGAAGACATCGGCCACTTCGGATTCGTCGTAATGGATGCTGAAGCCCTGGCGTATATAGCCAATGACCGGCTTCATGGTGAAGTGCGTGGAAGTCAGAAAGCTGGGCTGGGTGCCGATAAGCTGGATGTACTGGGGCTCGACGCCGATTTCCTCGTAGGTTTCACGCACCGCGGCCGCCACGGCGTCGCTATCGGTTGATTCGATGCGCCCTCCGGGAAAACTGATCTGCCCGGCGTGATCGTACAAATGCGAGGCGCGGCGGGTAAAAATGACGTGCAACCCGTCGGCGCGCTGCACCAGTGGAAAAAACACCGCCGCCCGGACGATGTTTTCGAGCCGCACTTCGTCCACATGAAACGCCGCCGTAAACACCGGCTCGACATCCCAGGCTATGGGCTGCCTGAACGCCTCGCATATGAAATCCAGTTGCAGCGCCGCCGTTTTCAGCGGCGCCAGCGCGCCGTTTGGCGGCACAAGAGGCTGAGCCTGAGGGTCGAACCCCGGGACTATGGCAATACGTTTGCCGGTTGACGGACGTAATATGCTTGACGACATAAGATCCAAAAACAAAGGCACCGCTCGGGTGCCTTTGTTGATTCGTGCCGATGAAGCAGCAATTTACTTTGCAGCTGCCTGTACCTTGTCGGCTTTGCGAACCAGCTTTTCCTTGATGCGAGCGGCTTTGCCCGAACGGCTACGCAGGTAGTAAAGTTTAGCACGGCGGACATCGCCGCGGCGCTTGACTTCGATGGAAGCGATTTGCGTGGAATACAGCTGGAAAGTACGCTCGACGGCTTCGCCGGAAGAGATCTTGCGAACGATGAACGACGAATTGAGGCCGCGATTGCGCTTGGCAATGACCACGCCTTCGTAGGCCTGCACACGCTTGCGGGTGCCTTCGACGACGTTGACGTTGACCACCACGGTGTCGCCGGGGGCGAATTCGGGCTTGGCCTGGCCGTTGGTTAGACGGGCGATTTCTTCTTGTTCAAGAAGGGCGATGAGATCCATGCTAGGGCTCCAGGTACATCGTGCGCGGCAATTAATTTAGGCTAAAGGGCTTTTGCCCCTTTGGGTTTTGCCCCTTTGGGTAAACCATAAGCTTATGGTTTTATGCCGCCAGAGGATGAAGTTGCAAAACCCAACATTCTACACGGAAAACCTTGGTTTTAAAAGCCCCCTGCCGAACCCAGCCACAGAAGGCCGGGAATGGTGGCGCCCCACATGACGACCAGACAGATATCGGCCACCATGGCGCCGCGGGTAAGCTTGGGAAACCCGCCACGCTTGGGGGTAGGAGGAAACGGCCATTTGCCGGGGGCTTGGGAAGGTTGATTGCGCATGGTTGCCTCGCTGGTTTTATACAGGTGTTTTAAACAGCACTGTTTTTATAAACAGTTCTTCCATAAACGTACTGTATAAAACAACAGATGTTTTTGCAAGCTTTTTTTCGTAACGTTCCGTCCGCACACACTCCCTATGCGAGCATGCCGCCTCAGGCGCCGCCTTTGGCCGTGAACCGGCTCGCGCCGTTCCGCTCCGGCGTCAAAAGAAAATGCCGGCACAAGGCCGGCATTGCAAATCAAGATCGGGCAACGGCGCCGCCAGGCGCCGCAAGCCGCAAGAACTTGATGCTTACTTATTGGGCTGGGGCGTAACGCGCAGGTAGGGGCGAACCACGGTGTAGCCCTTGGGGAACTTGGCCTTGAGTTCGGCCTCGTCCTTGATGGCGGGCGAAATGATGACGTCGTCACCCTCTTCCCAGTTGACCGGCGTGGCCACGCTGTAGTTGTCGGTCAGTTGCAGCGAGTCGATGACGCGCAGGATTTCGTTGAAATTGCGGCCGGTGCTGGCGGGGTACGTAATGGTGAGACGCACTTTTTTCTTGGGGTCGATGATGAATACCGAGCGCACGGTCGCCGTGTTGCTGGCGTTCGGGTGGATCATATCGTACAGGTTCGAGACCTTGTGGTCGGGATCGGCCAGGATCGGGAAGTTGACGGTGGTGCTTTGGGTGTCGTTGATGTCGCCGACCCATTTGCGATGCGACTCGGCGTCGTCGACCGAGACGGCAATGACCTTGACGTTGCGCTTGGCGAATTCGTCGGCCAGCTTGGCGGTATAGCCCAGCTCGGTCGTGCAGACAGGCGTAAAGTCGGCGGGATGCGAGAACAAGACACCCCACTTATCGCCCAGAAACTCATGGAAACGGATGGTTCCGACGTTGGAGTCCTGTTCGAAGTCGGGGGCGGTATCGCCGAGTCGTAAAGTAGCCATAAATCTCTCTCTTAGTCGATATATAGAAGTGGTGGGTTATTGCCCGTTGTCATAAGCCCGATGCGAGCGTATGAAAGGATTGTGTCACCCTTTATCGAGCAAACGAAATACAGTTTTTATATATCTTTATAAGCCAAGCACCAGGAAAACTCCATCGAAAAGTCATTTTCCGCATATGGAATTTCGGGATTGGTGAAGCGCCGGGCGCAAACCGCTCCCAATGCGCGATAGCCGCCAGCAGACGCGACGGCGTGTTTGGGATCTTGCTGGAGACCTGTTTGGGATCTTGCTGGAGACCTGCTTGGAATCCGCTCAGGGTTTGCCCAGGACGGCAGCGGCCCGGCTGGCCGTCCCACCCTCCAGTATGCTGGCGCTCAACGACTCGGCGCGCGGTAGAACAGCCTGCGCGTAGAAGGCGCTGCACGCCAGCTTGCGGGTGTAAAACGCATCGTGATCCGTTTGCATCAGGCGCCGGCACGCCAGGGCCGCGCGCGCCATCTGCCATCCGGCCAGCACTACCCCGGAAAGCATGAGATACGGCACGCTGCCCAGGAATACGGCCCTCAGTTCCTTGTGCGCGGCGGTGCTCAGCATGAATTTGACGGATTGCTCGTAGGCATCGATGGCTGGCGCAAGGCGGCGCGCGATCAATGCCAGTTCATCATGGCCCTCGCCGCCGCCAGATGCTCCGTCCCGCTCGACCTGGCTTTGCAGCTCGCGCAGCGTGGCGCGCATGCGGCTGGTCAGCTCGAACGCCACCTTGCCCGCGTCGCGCAGCGTTTTGCGCCCCACCAGGTCGTTGGCCTGGATGGCGGTCGTGCCCTCGTAAATAGGCAGGATGCGCGCGTCGCGATAGTACTGGGCGGCGCCGGTCTCCTCGATATAGCCCATTCCGCCGTGCACCTGCACGCCCAGCGACGTCACCTCGACGGCGTTTTCCGTGGAAAAGCCCTTGACGATGGGAACCAGGTACTCGAACAAGGCCTTGTTCCAGACCTGCTCTTGCGCATCGGGATGGCGCTGCGCCTTGTCGCGCGCGGCCGCGGCAAAGTAGGCCAGCGCCCGCCCCCCTTCGGTCAGCGCCTGCATGGTGGCCAGCATGCGCTGCACATCGGGATGCCGGATGATCGCAACCGACTGTGCGGGATCTTCCAGCGCCTGGCCCTGCATGCGCTCGGCGGCATAAGCCCGCGCCTGCTGCAGGGCGCGCTCGGAAACGGCTATGCCCTGCAGCCCCACCGCGAAACGCGCGGCATTCATCATGACGAACATGTACTCGAGCCCATGGCACTCCTGGCCCACCAGGTAGCCCACGGCCCCTTCGCCCGCCTCGCCCTTGCCCGACCCGTACAGCAGCACGGCCGTGGGGCTGGCGTGTATACCCAGCTTGTGTTCGATGGAGGCGCACCAGACGTCGTTGCGCGCGCCCGGCTTGCCGTCTTCAATCAGGAACTTGGGCACGATGAACAAGGAGATGCCCTTGACGCCCGCGGGAGCGTCGGGCGTGCGCGCCAGCACCAGGTGCACGATGTTTTCGGCCATATCGTGCTCACCGTAGGTGATGAATATCTTTTGCCCTGTGATGCGGTAGCTGCCGTCGGGCTGGCGCACCGCCCTGGTGGCGACGCGCGCCAGATCCGAACCCGCCTGGGGTTCGGTGAGGTTCATGGTGCCGGTCCAGCGGCCTTCCAGCAAGGCGGGAATGAATGCCGCCTGTTGCGCTTCGCTTCCCACCTCCGTCAGGGCCTCGATGACGCCGTCGGTCAGCAAGGGGCATAAGGAGAACGACAGGTTGGCGGCGTTCAGGTTCTCGCAGGCCGGGGCGGCCACCAGCTTGGGCAGGCCTTGCCCGCCCCACTGCGCGCTGTGCTGCAGGCCTTGCCAGCCCGCCGCCGCAAACTCGGAAAAAGCCTTGGCAAAGCCCTCCGGCATGGTTACCGCGCCGTCGCGCCATTGCGCGCCGGCTTCGTCGCCGCTGCGGTTCAGCGGGGCCAGCGCCTGCTCGACGAATTTGCCGTTTTCTTCCAGCACGGCGGCCACAAGGTCCCTGGACACCTCTTCGAACCCAGGCAGGCCCAGCACCCCCTGCAAATCGGCCAGTTCGTCGAGCACGAACAATGTATCCCGTATGGGCGCGGTGAACGTCATGGTTTCTCCTCCAAAAATCCATATGTCTTTTTACCATTCCCAATCGCCAGCAGCCTGTATTTCAGAAAGAGTTTTTTCCCCAGTGCAACGTGGGGGGGACAAGCCGCGTCGGCGGCGCAGTGTGGGGACCATCCTCTATCGTCAGTCTTTTTTGAGTTCTTGAGCGGCTGTTTCAGCTTGGCGGTGTCGTAGGGCCTGCAGCGCTACGTCGAGACAATCATGAAAAACACCCCAAAGGCTGGATGGATGTCCAACGTTTGGGGTGAGATTCGGAGCGCGGGAAGCCGTGCCACCCGAGCAAGAAGAGCCAGGCGCCCAGGCGGCAGGCGACTGCACGCGGCGACTCTAAGGAGCTTACAGGGCGCCGGCCAGCTCGGGGACTGCCTGGAACAGGTCGGCCACCAGGCCGTAATCGGCCACGCCGAAAATCGGCGCCTCGGCGTCTTTGTTGATGGCGACGATGACCTTGGAGTCTTTCATGCCGGCCAGGTGCTGGATGGCGCCCGAGATGCCCACTGCCACGTACAGCTGCGGCGCAACGATCTTGCCGGTTTGGCCGACCTGCCAGTCGTTGGGCGCATAGCCGGCATCCACGGCCGCGCGCGACGCGCCGATGGCCGCGCCCAGCTTGTCGGCCAGAGGATCGAGCAGCTTGAAGTTCTCGGCGCTGCCAAGTCCACGGCCGCCCGATACGACGCGGGTCGCGCCCGCCAGTTCGGGACGGTCGCTTTTGGCAACCTCGCGGCCGACGAAAGACGAAAGGCCCGAATCGGCAACGGCATCGACGGCTTCGACAGCAGCCTGCCCGCCGGTTGCTGCCACGGGATCGAAGCCGGTGGTGCGCACGGTGATGACCTTGATGGGATCGGCCGACTGAACCGTGGCAATGGCATTGCCGGCATAGATGGGACGCTCGAAGGTGTCGGCGGAATCGACCGCGATGATGTCGGAGATTTGCGCGACGTCGAGCTTGGCGGCCACGCGGGGCGCGACGTTTTTGCCGCTGGCCGTCGCGGCGAACAGAATATGGCTGTACCCTTGCGCCAGCGCCAGAACCTGGGCGGCCACGTTCTCGGCCAGGCCCTCGGCCAGGACGGGAGCATCGGCGACCAGCACCTTGGCGACGCCCGCCGCCTGCGCGGCCTGCTGGGCCACGGCCTGCACCCCGGCGCCGGCGACCAGCACGTGGACGTCCCCGCCGACTTTTTGAGCGGCGGCAATGGTATTCAGGGTTGCGCCCTTGAGATGCGCGTTGTCGTGTTCTGCAATAACGAGTATCGACATGATTAGATCACCTTGGCTTCGTTTTTAAGTTTGTCGACCAGCGTCGCGACATCGGGAACGATAATGCCCGCCGAACGAGCGGGCGGCTCGGAGACTTTCAGGGTCTTGAGGCGCGGCGCGACATCCACGCCCAGGTCTTCGGGCGTGACGACGTCGAGTGTTTTCTTTTTGGCCTTCATGATGTTGGGCAGCGTTACATAGCGCGGCTCGTTCAGGCGAAGGTCGGTGGTGATGATGGCGGGCAGCTTGAGCGACAGGGTTTCCAGGCCGCCGTCGACCTCGCGCGTAACCTGCACGGAATCGCCCGAAACCTCGACCTTGCTGGCGAACGTGGCCTGCGGCCAGTCGAGCAGCGCGGCCAGCATCTGGCCGGTTTGGTTGGCATCGTCGTCGATGGCCTGCTTGCCCAGAATGACGAGCTGCGGCTGTTCTTTGTCGACCAGGGCCTTGAGCAGCTTGGCTACGGCCAAAGGCTGCAATTCGGCGTCGGTTTGCACCAGCAAGCCGCGGTCGGCGCCAATGGCCATGGCCGTGCGCAATGTTTCCTGGCATCCGGCCACACCGCAAGACACCGCCACGACCTCGGTCGCCACGGACTTTTCCTTGAGCCGTGTTGCTTCTTCGACCGCGATTTCGTCAAAGGGGTTCATCGACATTTTTACGTTGGCGATATCCACACCGCTTTGATCCGACTTGACGCGCACCTTGACGTTGTAATCAACCACACGCTTGACAGGCACCAATACCTTCATCGAGCATTTCCTCCAGAGGAATAAAATAAAACCGCCCCGCCTTTATGCCAACGCGCCCGAAAGCGCGTGCGCCGGCGGTTCCGGCGAACCAAAAACCAATGTTGCCATTCTACAGCTTTGCCATCGCCTTGATATGCGCCACCGCGCTGCGCCCAAGCGCCGACAGGTTGTAGCCGCCCTCGAGGAAACTGACGATCCGCCCCTGCGCGGTGTCGTCGGCCAGCTCGACGATCCGGTCGGTGATCCAAGCGTAGTCGGCCTCGACCAAGCCCAACTGCGCCATGTCGTCCTCGCGATGCGCATCGAACCCTGCCGAGACGAAAACGAACTCGGGCTTGAACTCGCGCAGGCGCGGCAGCCATGTGTTGGCGACGAGTTCCCGAATGACCTCTCCTTCGGTGTAGGCGGCAACAGGAACATTCAGCATGTTTTTAACACATTTTTGAGTGTGTACGTTAGGAAAAAATGGATGCTGGTAAAAACTGCACATCAAGATCTTGTCGTTTCCAGCAAGAATTTCCTCAGTTCCATTGCCATGATGCACATCGAAATCGATTATGGCAATACGGTTCATCCCGTATTTTTCGAGCGTATACGCTACAGTTGCAGCCAGATTGTTAAAAAAACAGAATCCCAGGGCCTGGGCGGGGCGTGCATGATGTCCGGGCGGACGAATGGCGCAAAACGCCGTTTGCGCTTCGCCCCGCATGATGGCGTCGACGGCGGTGATCCCCGCGCCCGCGGCTGCGTAGGCGGCTTCCAGGGTATGGGGATTCATCAGGGTATCGGGGTCGATTTCCACGCAGCCATGGGCTGGGGACAAACCTTTGAGATAGTCCAGGTAGCCGGCGCCATGAACGCGCAGCAGATCGTGGTCGGTGGCGGGAATGGCGGTTTGGGCACGAAGCAGACCCATGATACCGCCGGCTAGCAATTGATCGTTGATGGCGTCGAGCCGCGCCGGACTTTCCGGATGCCAGTCGCCCATTTCGTGCAGATGGCAGGCCGGGTGGGTAATATATAGCGTTTCCATAAGGATGATTATGTTCAGACCCATCTGTGTTTTGCAAGTCGCCATTATCGCCGCGCTATTGGGCGGCTGCGCGTCGCCCCAGCCGACAGCGACAACGGCATCGACAGGCTCGGCGCAGACGTCTTCCATATCCGCCAATGCCGCGGCGGCCGCCGGCGGCGCCTCTGAATTTCCCGCGCCGCCAAGCCGAAACGGATTCCTCACACGCAACGGCGTCCTCCTGCCCGAAGTCCAAGCCTATGCCCGCGAAGTCGCGCAAACACGCGGAGTGCCGCTGAAGCAGGCGGAAGGCCTGCTGGCCGATGCGCGCTACAACGCCACGGTGGCCCGGCTCATGACCCCCAGCCTCACTCGCATCCGGCGCAGTTGGGTCACTTACCGCAATCGCTTCGTCGAACCCGTGCGCATCAAGGCGGGCGTCCAGTTCTGGCAAGAGCACCGCGCGGCGCTGGACAGCGCTACCCGGCAATACGGCGTCCCGCAATCCATCATCGTCGCCATCATCGGCGTAGAGACGATATACGGGCGCAATACCGGCAACTTCAGGGTGCTGGACGCCCTGGCAACGCTGGCCTTCCGCCACCCCGATACCGCGCGTCCCGAACGCAGCCAGTTGTTCCGCGATCAGCTTGCCGACCTCATCCAGTTGAACAGCCGCGGCGAACTGAACGCGCGCACTGCCACCGGCTCGTATGCCGGAGCCCTGGGCCTGCCCCAATTCATGCCCGGCAGCCTGCTGCGCTACGCCGTGGATGGCGACGGCGATCATAGAATCGATCTCAGCTCCAGCCCCGACGACGCCATCGTCTCGGTGGCCAACTTCCTGCGGCAGCACGGCTGGCAGCCGGGGCTGCCGGTGTTCGCGCCCGTCATTCTGCCCGACAACGCCGCAAAACTGGTCAAGGGCGGGCTGGAGCCCACCTACACCTGGAGCGAACTGCGCGCACTGGGCGCCAAAGATCGCCCCGGGCCGTTTCCCGACACCTGGAAGCAGCATCTGCTTGGCGTCGTCGATCTGCTCGACGAGCCTCGCAACACGGCGGAATACCGCAGCGGAACCCCCAATTTCTTTGCCATCACACACTACAACCGCAGCTATTTCTATGCAGCGTCGGTGGCCGATCTGGCGCAAATACTGTCGATCCGGCTGGGCTATGGCGCCCCGTACTGACAGGCCGCCCTTTCGCAACGGCGGCATGCGGTGTTAACCTTAAAGACCCGCCTCAAGCAGTTTTAGGCCGACCCTAGCAGCGATGCGAGCCAATGCCGATTCAACCCGAAGCCTACACCTACAGCAACACAGACCAAACCAGCCCCGAACCCGCAGCCGGCAACGCGCAAAACCGCAGCGCCGCTGAACTGGCCGCTGGCCTGCTGGACGACAAGGCCCATGTGTCGCCAAAGTACCTATACGACACCCTGGGCTCGAAACTGTTCGAAGCGCTGTGTCTGCTTCCCGAGTACTATCCCACACGCACCGAAGATGCCATCGTCGCGGCCAATATGGCGTCCATTGTCCGGGCCATCGGCCCAGAGGCCACGCTCATCGACCTGGGCGCGGGAAACTGCGCGAAGGCCGAGCGCCTGTTTCCAACCCTGCGCCCAAGGCAGTACGTGCCCATCGACATCTCGCGGGAATTCCTCGAACAGGCGGCGGCGCAATTGCAGCCGCGCTACCCGCAAATGCGCATTACGCCGCTGGGGCTGGATTTTTCGCATGAGCTGGCCCTGCCCGACTCCGTTCCGGCCGAACGGCGCGTATTTTTCTACCCCGGCTCGTCCATCGGCAATTTTTCGCCCGACCAGGCCAGCGCCTTTTTGCGCCGCCTGCGCGATGCCTGCGGGGCCGACGGCGCCGTCGTATTGGGCGTCGACCTCATCAAGGATGCCGCCGTACTGCAAGCCGCCTACGACGACGCCCTGGGGCTCACCTCCGCATTCAACCTGAACCTGCTGCGCAACGTGAACCGCCTGCTGGGCTCGGACTTCAATGTCGCGGACTGGATGCACGAGGCGCGCTTCAACGAACGCGCGCAGTGCATGGAAATGCACCTGAAGGCGCGCCGCTCGGTCATCGTGCGCTGGCCCGGCGCCCAGCGGCTGTTCGAACGCCACGAATGCATACACACCGAAAACAGCTACAAATACACCGTGCCGTCGATTACCCGCCTCTTGTCGCAGGCGGGCTTCGCCCACGCGCAAACATGGCTCGACGGACGGAACTGGTTCGCCGTCGTCCATGCCCGGGCCGCATAGGCCTCGTCAACAGGTCCCGCCCCCGGCACAACCATGACCATCTCCAGTTCCCTGCTTGCCCGCTACGAAGCGGTAAGAAGCGCCTCCATGGCGCTGGCCGAGCCCTTGTCCGACGAAGACTGCTGCGTCCAGTCCATGCCCGACGCCAGCCCCATCAAATGGCATCTGGCGCATACGACCTGGTTCTTCGAAACCTTCGTCCTGGAGCGCTTCGAAGCCAATTTCAAGCCTTTCCAGCCGGCATTCCGCATGCTGTTCAACTCGTACTACAACGGCGTCGGCGCCAAGCATCCGCGCCCGCAGCGCGGCTTGCTCACCCGCCCCGACATGGCGGAAATCGAAGACTACCGCAGCGATGTCGATGCACGCATCGAGGCCTTGCTGCTGATCGCCGCCGCACCCACCTATATTCCGTCATCCGAGCTCGAGCACCTGATCGTCCTGGGGCTGAACCACGAGCAGCAGCACCAGGAACTCATGCTTACCGACATTTTGCATTTGCTGTCGTGCAATCCGCTGCATCCCGCCTACGACCCGGCTCCGTACGTACCCGCCCCGGCCGCGCCGCCCCTGCAATGGCAAACCCATCCGGCCGGCATCGTCGAAATCGGCCACCTGGGAGGCGGCTTTTCCTTCGACAACGAACTGCCGCGCCATCGCCACTACGTGGAAGCTTTCGAACTGGCATCGCGCCTGGTCAGCAATGCGGAATACCTTGCTTTCGTAGAGGCGGGCGCCTACGACGACCCCGGGCTGTGGCTGGCCGAAGGCTGGGACTGGCTGCGCGCCAATGAAATCACCCACCCTCTGTACTGGCGCCAGTCGGCCGAGGGCTGGAGCGAGTTCACCCTGCATGGCCTGGTTCCGCTGGACGGTGAACGCGCGGCGCGCCACCTGTCGTATTTCGAAGCGGACGCCTATGCCCGCTGGGCCGGCGCCAGACTGCCCACCGAGGCGGAATGGGAAAGCGCCGCGGCGGCGGCAATCAGCCCAAGCCCCGCGCAGCCGCCGGCCCAGGGGCCGGAACTTAGCCAGCTATTCGATACCGGCTGGCAATGGACTTCCAGCAGCTACGCCCCCTATCCGGGCTTCCAGCCGGCCGGCGGCGCCGTCGGCGAATACAACGGCAAGTTCATGGTCAACCAGTACGTATTGCGCGGCGCGTCCAGCGCCACGCCACCCGGCCACAGCCGACCCAGCTACCGCAATTTCTTTCCCAGCCACGCCCGTTGGCAGTTCACCGGCATCCGGCTGGCCCGCTCGGTTTGAATCAGTTGAACACGCCGGTCGACAGATAGCGGTCGCCGCGGTCGCATACGATGAATACGATAGTGGCGTTTTCGACGCGCTGCGCCACGCGCAGTGCCGCAACCAGCGCGCCGGCCGACGATATGCCGCCGAAAATGCCCTCTTCGGCGGCCAGCCGCCTGGCCATGTCCTCGGCTTCCGTCTGGGTGATGAGCTCGAACGCATCGACCTGTTCAGGGTGGTAGATTTTGGGCTGATAGGCTTCCTGCCATTTGCGGATGCCGGGAATTTGCGAACCCTCGGCCGGCTGCGCGCCGACCACCTGTATGGACGGATTGCGCGAACGCAGGTAGGAGCCCACGCCCATGATGGTGCCGGTGGTGCCCATGGCGCTGACGAAGTGCGTGATTTCACCATCGGTTTGCCGCCACAGTTCGGGTCCGGTGGTTTCGATGTGCGCCTGGGTGTTGTCCGGATTGGCGAACTGGTCCAGCACCTTGCCCTTGCCTTCGGCCTGCATCGTGAGCGCCAGGTCGCGGGCGTATTCCATGCCGCCCTCGCTGGCCTTGGTAAGAATGAGCTGCGCGCCGTAGGCGGTCATGGCCGCCCGCCGCTCGACGGAAAGATTGTCGGGCATGATGAGGACCATCTTGTAGCCGCGCACGGCCGAGACCATGGCCAGGGCTATGCCGGTATTGCCGCTGGTGGCTTCGATAAGCGTGTCGCCCGGCTTGATCTCGCCCCGCTGTTCGGCGCGGCGGATCATGGATTCGGCGGCGCGATCCTTGACCGAGCCGGCCGGATTGTTGCCCTCGAGCTTGGCCAGGATGACGTTGCCGCGGGCCTCGGCAGCCTGGCCCGGAATGCGCTGCAGGCGGACCAAAGGGGTGTCGCCGATGATGTCTTGGATTGTGGGGTATTTTTTCATGAAGAAATGATACACCCAACCGCGGCGGCCAATGGCCTTCGCGCTGCTCCCCGGGCGCGGCCCCGCGGTGGATCGGCCATTCCGTTTCTGTCAGATACTGACAAATCCTGTAAATACAAAAAGAGACCGATTACACTTGGCGTTTTGTTACTTTTTTCATGGCATGCACACCCCTCGCCCCGTTGCGGTTGTGGAAGACAACCCCGGCCTGCTCGCCGACCTGGTGGAGTTTCTCGGGATGAGAGGCTTCGCGGCGCGCGGCTTCGCAAGCGCCGAAGCCTTTTTCAAGGTATGGCCCGCAACGTCCTTCGATTTATTGCTGCTCGACGTCGTGCTGCCGGGCGCAAGCGGGCTGGAAGTGGCGCAACGCGTCCGGGCGCAAAGAAGCCTGGCCGCACAAGTCGGCATCGTGATGCTGACCGCGCTCGATGCCAACAACGATCACGTCCTGGGCCTGGAGGCCGGCGCGGACATGTATCTTTCCAAGCGCAGCTCGCTGGAAGTGATCGAGGCGGCATGCCACAGCATGCTCCGCCGCCTGGATCAGCGCGAAGCCGCCCAGCCGGCGGACGACGGCCATGAACCGTGGCGCTTGAACGCGCTGCACTGGCTGCTGAAAGCGCCCGACGGCTCCCTGCTTTCACTTACCCACGCCGAAGTCACGGTGCTGAGCGCGCTGTTCGACAAGCCCGGACAGGCCGTCGCACGCGAAGAGCTGCTGACGCGCCTGAACAAAAAGGAAACCCTGTCCAGCCTGCGCAACCTGGACAACACCATCAGCCGCCTGCGCCGCAAAGTGCATACGGCCTGCGACATCGAACTCCCGGTGCGCCCGAGCTATGGCCGGGGCTACACCTTCACCGGGGAGTGCGAAACGAACACATGATCCGGTTCCTTCTGGCGGCCATCGCGATGATTCTCATGGCCGCCCCGAGCCTGGCCGCGCCGCTGATCCTGACGGCAAATACGCAGCATGCGTCGCTGGAGGGCCGGCTCGAGCATTTTGCCGACGCCACCAACAAGCTGCCCTTCGAGGCGGTGCAGCGAAAGGACTTCACCCCGCTTCCCGAGTTTCGCAGCCTGGGCTACAACACGGCCGCTCATTGGTTTCGCTTTGAACTGGAAAAGCCCGACCCGGCCGCGCCCCTGCATTGGGTGCTGACCATCGGCACCCCCGAACTGGAAGAGGTCGATATCTGGGTGGAAAAACCGGGAGGCGGTTTCGAACACTATGCTCTGGGCTATCACCGGCCCTATGGCAACCGCCCGCTGCAAAACCGCCTGTTCACCGTGCCCGTCGACGTTCCCAGCCACACCCGCGTCTATTTCCGCGTGCACACGAACAATGCCATCAACATCCACGCCGAGATCTGGAAGCCCGGTGCCTTCGTAGTCGACGAAACCCGAACCAATTTTCACTGGGGCCTGTACTTCGGCATTCTGCTGATCGCCGTAATGCTGTACTCGATACTGGGCCTCTGGCTGCGCGACCTCGTCATGGCCGCTTACGCCGGCTATATAGGCTCGCAGATGCTGTTCCAGTTGGGCGTCGCCGGCTACCTGCCCGTCCTGTTTCCGCTGGATTCGCTCTGGATAGTCGATGTGCTGCCACGCATCGGATGGCTGGGCGGGGCGATCTCCATCGTGCTCATGTGGAGCCGGCTGCTCGACCTGAAGCATCACTATCGGCGCATCCACCGCCTGTACCAGTTCACCATACTCCTCAATCTTGCCCTGCTGCCGTTTGCGCTGATGCCTTTTCTCGTGACGCCGCAGTTGCTGCTTGTCGTGAAGCTGGCGAACTACCTGAACAGCCTGAATTTTTTCATCAGCATGGTGCTGCTGCTGATATTCTGGCGGCGCAGCCGCCGCATCGAATTGATGGTGTATTTCATCGCCTTCGTCATTCCGGCAGCGGGCACCATGGTCAACACCGCGGCGAACCTGGGCATGGTTCCCCAGAACGCGGTAACGGTCAATCTGTATCAAATGGCTTCGCTGGTTCATGTGCTGGTAATGAGTTTCGGCCTGGCTCTGCGCCTGCGCCAGGTACAGCGCGACAAGGCCATGGCCGAGCAGGAGGTCTCGATTTCCACGCAAAGGGCCGAGGAACAACGGCGATTCGTTGCCATGCTGTCCCATGAGTTCCATAACCCGCTGGCCGCCATCGACCGGGCAGCTCAGATGATCCAGCTCAAGACGCTGGACTTGCCGCAGCCGGAGGCCCAGCGCCTGAAGCAGATCCGCACCAACGTATCCATGCTTTCCGGCTTCGTCGACAATTTCCTGATGACCGAGGCGCTGGATCATGGAGGGCTGGCGCTGTCGCAGGAGCCCTGCGTGCTCAAGGATGTGATTGAAGCCGCCATACGCGCCCAGGGCGATGCGGCGGACACGCGCATACGGCTTGGGGCATGCCCCCGCGACGCCAGGTTCCTGCTGGATCCCACGCTGATCAGCGTCGCGCTGGGCAACCTGCTGGCCAACGCCCTGCTTTATTCCCCCGCGGACAGCCAGGTGGAAATCAGCGCAACCCAGGATGCGCCGGGCAAAGGCCTGCGCATCCGGGTCGTGGACCAGGGGCCCGGCATATCCGCCGACGAGCTGGAAAAGCTTGGCACGCCGTATTTCCGCGCCTCGTCGTCGCTGGGCAAGAAAGGCAGCGGCCTGGGCTACCACTTTACCCGGCGCATCGTGGAGGCGCATGGCGGCACCCTGACCGCCCGCCCCGCGCCCTCGGCCGGACTGGAAGTGGAGATATTCCTGCCCTGACGGCATCCGCCCTCGCCACAGTCAGGCCGGACGCGAAACACTGCCGCAGCCGTCTTGCTGCAGGCATCAGCCGGCCCGGCGTTTCGCCGGACCCGAGAGAAGCGCGACCCGACGGCGGGTTCATTTACCGCCGGTTCGGGCCGCGGCCGCGGGGGCGCTGCGGGCGGAAGCCGGCTTGGCTTTGGCTGCAGGGTCCGCGCCTTGGCTTGCACCCGCGCCTCCCAGCGTCAAGCCCGATGCCTGCAGGGCCGCCGCTTTCTTCGCGCCTATGCCTTTCACGCGCTCGGACAAGTCGTCGAACGATTCGAATTTGCCGCCGCGCGTTCGCTCGTCGATGATGGTTTGCGCGGTCTTGGGGCCGATA